>NZ_LSIS01000273.1:0-28512 GCF_001556365.1 Blastomonas sp. CCH1-A6
GACCGGGGTGTGCACATTCCCGCCGCCGTGCTGATTGCGATCACCGACCGCCCGCAGCCGGGCGTCATCCTGACCCAGCGGCCCGATTATCTGCGCAGCCATCCCGGTCAGGTCGCCTTTCCCGGCGGCAAGATCGACCCGGAGGACGAGGACGCCATCGCTGCCGCGCTGCGCGAGGCTGACGAGGAACTGGGCCTATCGCCGGGAAATGTCCGCGTGATCGGCACCGGCGATGTCTATCGCAGCGGCAGCGGCTTTGCGATCACCCCGGTGCTGGGCGTCATCCCGCCCGATCTCAGCTACTCGCCCAATCCCGGCGAGGTCGCCGACTGGTTCGAGGTGCCGCTCGATTTCGTGCTCGATCCTGCCAATCACGCGCGGCATTCAACCTTCTGGAAAGGCGCGCAGCGCCAATATGTCGAGATCATGTGGGGGCAAAGGCGCATCTGGGGGGTGACGGCGGGGATCATCGCCAATCTGTCGCGGCGGCTGGAAGGCGTGCTGGCGTGACGCGGATCGATACTGAATGGACCCGGCGCGAGGACCTGCGCGCGATGCTTGCCGTGCTTGATGCCGAGGGTGATCGGTGCCGCTATGTCGGCGGCGCGGTGCGCGATGCGCTGCTGGGCATCGAGGCGACCGATATCGACATTGCCACCAGGCTGCTGCCCGAAGACGTGATCGCACGGCTGGAGGCGGCAGGCATCCGCACGGTGCCGACGGGCCTTGCGCATGGCACGGTGACCGCCGTGCTGCCGCGCGGCCCGGTCGAGATCACCACGCTGCGCCGTGATGTCACCACCGACGGCCGCCATGCCGAGGTCGCGTTTACCGATGACTGGCGCGAGGACGCCGCGCGGCGCGATTTCACGATCAACGCGCTGTTCGTCGATCCCGCGACGCTCGAGGTGACCGACTATTTCACCGGGCTTGAGGACCTGGACGCGGGGCTGGTGCGCTTTATCGGCGATGCAGGCGAGCGCATCCTCGAGGATCACCTGCGGATCCTGCGCTATTTCCGCTTTCACGCCCGGTTCGGAGGTGCGGTCGATGGCGAGGCCGTGGCGGCCTGTGCGCTGCATGCCGATCGGCTGAAAGCGCTGTCGCGCGAACGGATCGCGCGCGAACTGCTGTTGCTGCTGGGCGCGGCGGACCCGCTGGCATCGGCACGGCTGATGGCCGATGGCGGGATCTGGAAGGTCGTGCTGCCCGAAATGGCAGAGAATGGTCTCGACCGGCTGGCCGAATTGCTGGCGCGCGAATACGCGCTGGGAGCCGAGCGCAATGCGCTGCTGCGGCTCGCGGCGCTGCTGCCCACCGAGCCGCTGCTCGCCGATGCGGTGGCGGCGCGGCTGCGCCTGTCCAAGGCGCAGCGGCTGGCTCTGGCGCGCTTCGCTACGCCTTGGCCCGCCAGTGGCACGGCACGCCAGGTCGCGGCAGGTGTCCAGCCCGAGGAGCTGGTCGCCCCCTGGCTGCTGCTGCGCGCGCCCGATGCTATGCTGGCGACCGGGTGGCAGAGCCTGCAGGATTGGCAGGTGCCGGTTTTTCCGCTGGGCGGCCGCGACATCATCGCGCTCGGCATCCAGGCAGGACCGCAAGTCGCCAAGGCTCTGGGCGAGATCAGGCGCCGCTGGATTTTCGAGGATTTTCCAGAGGATGCGCGGCTTGCCGAGATTGCAGCCGAAGTCGCCGCCTCGGGCTGATCAGCCCATCCGTTCCATCATGAAATCATAGGCACGGCTTGCGGGAACCGGGGGCGAGTAGAAATAGCCCTGGCCGTAGGAGCAGCCGAGCGCCGCGAGCGTGTGCGCGATTTCCAGCGTCTCGATCCCTTCGGCGGTCGTTTCCATGTTGAGCGCCGAGGCGAGCGACAGGATCGCGCGGACGATCGCCACCTTGTCGCGCTCCTGCAGCATGTGCGTCACGAAGCTGCGGTCGATCTTGAGCACATCGATCGGTAGCTGCTGCAGATAGGCGAGGTTCGAATAGCCGGTGCCGAAATCGTCCATCGCCAGCGACACGTCGAGCGCACGCAGCGCGTTCATTACCTTGGCGGCGCGCGCGGGATCGCTCACCACCACCGATTCGGTGAGCTCGAGCATGATCCGATCGGGCCGGGTCTTGTTGGCGCGCAGGATGCCGGAGACCATGTTCGGGATATCGTCACGCGCGAACTGCGCCGCAGACACGTTGACGCTGATCTTCAGCGGCAGCTCCTCGCCCGCCTTCTTGTCCCATTCGTTCAGCACCTGGCAGGCGCGGTCGAGCGCCCAGCGACCGAGCGGCAGGATCAGGCCGCATTCCTCGGCGACGGGAATGAACTCGGCGGGCGAGATCATTCCGTAATCGGGGTCCTTCCACCGTGCCAGCGCCTCGAACCCGGTGACGAAACCATTGCTGAGATCGATCAGCGGCTGGAAATAGAGTTCCAGCCGGTCGAGCTCGATCGCCTTGCGCAACTCGGTTTCCAGCGTGAAGCGACGGCGCGCCTTGTCGAGCTCCTCGGGGGTGTAGATTTCCGCCTGGCGGGTCTGCTTGGCGCGCTTGAGCGCGATCTGTGCCTGGCGGATGTAATTGGCGCAATCCGCCTGACCCTGCTTGCTCAGCGCGATGCCGATCGCGCCATCGATCTGGATTTCGAGATCGGACAATCGATAGGGGTCGGCAAATACGGAGCGAATGCGGTTGGTGATCCGCATCAGTTCGCGCTCGTTGGTGCTGCGCAGCGGCACGAACAGGGCAAATTCATTGCCGCCGATCCGCGCCACGATATCGGTCTTGCGCATACGCCCCATCAGGCGCCGCGCGACGGTGATGATCAGTTCGTCGCCAACGATGCTGCCGGCGCATTCGTTGATTTGACTGAACCGCGCGATATCCAGCGTGAAGATCGCGAACGCACCCAGATTGCCGCGCCCCCCGGTCGGCGCCTCGGCCAGCCGGCTCTCGACCTCATCCTCGAAACCGGCGCGATTGGGGAGGCCCGTAAGGCTGTCGCGCATCGTTTCGCGGCGGAAGCTGTCATGCGTCTCGATCTCGCTGGTGCGGTCGATCAGGCTGACCAGGAAATGCGGCCATTCCATGCCGCGCAGGTCCATGCGCGCCACGGTAACGTCATAGCGACGCGGCTTGACCGGATCGTGCGAAGTCCAGGGCTTGACCGCCTTGCCACTGTCGTTGCGATGGGCGACGGAGACCAGCTCGGCAAGCAGACGCAGGTCGAGCCCGTTCGGATTGCCCGGCGCCAGTTCGCGCTCCACGAACGCGGGATTGGCCGCCATCAGCTCCAGATCCTCGCCCGCGCGCATGACGACCGCAGCGGGAATCGGCAGCGGATCGAGCGCGGCGGCCACCATCGGATGCGCGCGCGCACTGCCGAACGCGCCGGAACGATCCGGAACGCCCTTGCCGCGCGCTTTCGATGATGGGGTTGGACTTACCATGGTTAGCATCAGCTAACCGGGAAAGATGTAAAATTCACTTAAAGAATGGTCGAAAGCTGTTCGTGCAATCGAAATCAGCCATCGAACTTGTTGCTGCGGGGAAATCCATTCGGCGGAAGTCTTCCCGCCGCGCCTCGCGCCACGCGCCACAGCCCCATGTCCTTTTCGGTGCGTACGCGCCCGCTATCGCCGCCCATGGTCCAGCTGAGGCCTTCTTCGAGCCGGAAGGTCGTAGCGTCGGACAGCGATCCGTCGCGATAGCGTTGCAGCTGCACGCCCTGGCCGCGCGCCATCACCGGCAGCTCGGCGATCGGGAAGACGACCAGCTTGCGGTTCTCGCCGACCACCGCGACATGATCGGCGCTCGGCGGAACGGGGCGAATCACCATCAGCTTCACGCCGGCCTTGAGGTTCACCACCTGCCGGCCCTTGCGCGTTTCGGCGATCAGCTCCGCCATCTCGGCCAGGAAGCCGCGCCCGTTCGATGCGGCGAGCAGCAGCTTGCCCTGTGGATCATAAGGCAGCAGCGCCACGATCTGCGCCTCGTTCTCCATGTCGAGCATGCCGCGGACCGGCTCGCCGAAACCGCGCGCGCCGGGAAGCTTTTCCGCACCCAGCGTATAGAAGCGGCCATTGTCGAGCGCGAACAGCAGCTTGTCGGTGGATTGCGCGTGGAAGGCAAAGCCGGGGCCGTCGCCTTCCTTGAACTTGGTGAGCTCCGCCGCGCTGAGGTCCGCATGGCCCTTCATCGCCTTGATCCAGCCGCGCCGCGACATGATCACGGTCACCGGCTCGCGCTCGATCATCGCCTCGAGCGGAATTTCGCGCGCGGGCGCCGCTTCCTCGATCTTGGTGCGGCGCGCACCCAGCCGGCCCAGTTCGGTATTGCCCGAATAGAGCGCGCGCAGGG
This sequence comes from Blastomonas sp. CCH1-A6, assembly GCF_001556365.1. Classification (NCBI taxonomy): domain Bacteria; kingdom Pseudomonadati; phylum Pseudomonadota; class Alphaproteobacteria; order Sphingomonadales; family Blastomonadaceae; genus Blastomonas; species Blastomonas sp. CCH1-A6. Next base: position 4,354 of record NZ_LSIS01000273.1, read on the forward strand.
CCTTCAAATTCTTGGTCAGGCGCTGCTTCTGCAGCTTGGGATCGGCGAGCAGTTCCTCGAGCTCGGCCTGTTCGGCGATCAGTGCATCATGTTCGCGCCTGAGCTCCATTTCCTCGAGCTTGCGCAAGGACCGCAGCCGCATGTTCAGGATCGCCTCGGCCTGGCGGTCGGTCAGCTCGAACTCGGCCATCATCACCGGCTTGGGCTCGTCCTCGGTGCGGATGATCTCGATCACGCGGTCGAGGTTGAGATAGGCGATGATATAGCCGCGCAGCAGTTCGAGCCGCGCCGCGATCTTGTCCAGCCGGTGGCGGCTGCGGTTGACCAGGATCAGGATCTGGTGGCGCAGCCAGGATTCGAGCAGCGGCTTGATGCCCATAACCCCGGGCGTGCGTGTCTCGTCGAGCACGTTGAGGTTGAGCGGAAAGCGGATTTCGAGATCGGTCAGCCGGTAGAGGCTGTCCTTGAGTATATCGACATCGACATTGCGGCTCTTGGGCTCGATGACGAGGCGGATGGTCTCGTCCGATTCATCGCGGACATCGGCGAGGATCGGCAGCTTCTTCTCCGCGATCAGCGTCGCGATCTGCTCGATCAGCTTGCCCTTCTGCACCTGATAGGGAATTTCGCTGATGATCAGCTGCCAGGTGCCGCCGGGCAGCTTCTCGATGCCGGTCGGCTCCCAGTTGCCCTCGGCATCCCTGCCGGTCGAGTAACGCGCGCGCAGGCGGAACGCGCCGCGCCCGGTGCGATAAGCCTGGGAAATGCTCTCCGCGCTGTCGACCAGCACCCCGCCGGTCGCGAAATCCGGGCCCAAAAACACCGTCATGATGTCTTCATGCGTCGCTTCGGGCTTCTTGATCAGCAGCATCGCCGCATCGATGATCTCGAGGACGTTGTGTGACGGGATCGAGGTCGCCATGCCCACCGCGATGCCGCTGGCGCCATTGGCGAGCAGATTGGGGAACAGGCCCGGGAAGACCTCGGGCTCTTCCTCCTCGCCATTATAGGTGGGCTTGAAGGCGACCGTGCCTTCGTCCAGCCCCGCCATCAGCTCGATCGCGGTGCGCGTCAGCCGCGCTTCGGTATAGCGATAGGCGGCGGCGTTATCGCCATCGATATTGCCGAAATTGCCCTGCCCGTCGACCAGCGGATAGCGCAGCACGAAATCCTGCGCCAGGCGGACCATCGCATCGTAGACCGAGGCATCGCCATGCGGGTGATATTTGCCGATGACATCGCCGACGACACGCGCGCTCTTCTTGTAGCCACTCGCCGGATCGAGCTTCAGCTGCCGCATCGCCCACAGCAGGCGGCGGTGGACCGGCTTCAGGCCATCGCGCAGATCGGGCAGCGAGCGCGCGGTGATCGTCGAGAGCGCATAGACGAGATAACGGTCCGACAGCGCGCGGTCGAACGAGGTGTTCTCGATTTCGGGAATGTCGTCGCCGGAACCGGCGCTCGCCTCGTCTGCCATGCGTTGCGCCTAGCAGCGCCAACGCGCCAAGGCGAGAGGGCCAGCCCGGTTTTCTGGGGAAAATTTATCGCGAAAACGCCGCTGTGCCGGGCAATCAGAACGCGCCGTGCCGCCCCTTGCCCCCGGCAAAGCTCGCCGCGCCGGTCAGCGTCTCGCCGCTGGCGATCGTCTCACGCCCCAGCCTGGCCTCGAGCGCGATCGCCTCGGCCTCGGATAGCGACCATTGCGCGATCGCGCTGGCGCGATCATTGCGCAGGCATTGCTGCGGGAAGGCCGCGATCTGGCTGGCAAGCTCGACCGCGAGTTCGAGCGCGCCGCCGTGCCGGGTGACGCGGTTGGTGAGCCCCATTTCCTGCGCCTCTGCCGCGCCGACCTCGCGCCCGGTCAGCATCAGGTCCATCGCGCGCGCATGGCCGATCAGCCGCGGCAGGCGGATCGTGCCCATATCGACCAGCGGCACCCCGAAGCGGCGGCAGAAGACGCCCATCCTCGCGGTTTCCGCCATCACCCGCATGTCGCACCACAGGGCAATCTCCATGCCGCCCGCGACGGCAAAGCCCTCGATTGCGGCGATCACGGGCTTGGTCAGCTGCATCCGCGTCGGTCCCATCGGCGCCATGCCGCTATCGGTGACCGGGCGCTTGTCGCCCTCGCTCAGTGCCTTGAGGTCCGCACCTGCGCAGAAATGGCCGCCTGCGCCATGCAGGATCGCGACATGGACGCTATCGTCGGCATCGATGCGCTCGAACGCCTCGAACAGGGCCTTTGCCGTTGCCGCATCGACCGCATTGCGCCGTTCCGGCCGGTTGATGGTGACGATCGCCACCTGCTGCTTGTGATCGATCTTGACGTTCATCGGCCTCTCCTTCGGCACGTGCGGATCGGTGCGATGATCATCCCCCTGTCCGGTTTCCTGACAGTAAACATGCGCGCCCGGACAGCGCAATTGCGCCCGCGCACCCAAGTCGCTATAGGGGCGCTGAGAGACGCCCCGGCCCTGCGTGCATTGGTTGCCGCACCGGGGCGTCCTGCTTTCTATCGGAGATACGTGCCATGACCCGCCGCCGCCAGATTTACGAAGGCAAGGCCAAGATCCTCTATGAAGGTCCCGAGCCCGGCACGCTGATCCAGTATTTCAAGGACGATGCCACCGCGTTCAACGCCCAGAAAAAGGGCACGATCAACGGCAAGGGCGTGATCAACAACCGCATCAGCGAATATGTGTTCACGCGGCTGGCGCATATCGGCATCCCCACGCATTTCATCCGCCGCCTGAACATGCGCGAGCAGCTGGTGCGCCAGGTCGAGATCGTGCCGATCGAGGTGGTCGTGCGCAATGTCGCGGCCGGATCGATCTGCAAGCGTCTGGGCCTGGAGGAAGGCCAGCCGCTGCCGCACACGCTGATCGAATATTGCTACAAGGACGACAGCCTGGGCGATCCGCTGGTCGCCGAAGAGCATATCGCCTGCTTCGGCTGGGCGAGCCAGGAAGAGATGCAGGACATCTCGTCGATGGCGATTCGCATCAACGATTTCATGTGCGGCATGTTCGCGGCGATCGGCATCCGCCTGATCGACTTCAAGCTCGAATTCGGACGTCAGTTCGACGGCGATTTCTCGCGCATCATCCTGGCCGACGAGATCAGCCCCGATGGCTGCCGCCTGTGGGACATCGAGACCGGCGAGAAGCTCGACAAGGACCGGTTCCGCCGCGATCTGGGCGGCGAGGTCGAGGCCTATCAGGAGGTCGCGCGCCGTCTGGGCCTGCTCAATGAAGGCGGCGACAACGAGGTGCTCGATCTCGACAGCCACCGCCGCCGCAAGGGCAAGTAACCCGCCGGTTTTGCCCTCGAAAGCTTGACGCGTCCGTCATCTTGCGCGGGGTCTGACCCCGTGCAACATTTCCGCCACACAACAGCAAAAGTGGGTGGAGATGGATCGAGGCGGAAAGCTCCCAGGACCCGTGATGAAATCGGCGCTGGCTGGCATGGCCGCTGCCGCGCTTGCGCTGTTACCGGCCCCTCTCCTCGCCCAGTCCGCCCAGCCTACCGCCCCTGACGGCAGCACTGCCGCCACCCCCCTGCCGGTCCGCGAAGAGGCTGCGATCGCTGCCGCCTGGGGCTATGCCGCCAGCGATCTGACGCCCGATCCCGCCGTGCGCCTGGGCGTGCTGCCCAACGGCATGCGCTATGCCATCCGCAAGAACGCCACCCCGCCCGGTACCGCCGTGATGCGGCTGCTGATCGATGTGGGATCGACGGCGGAGAACGAGGACGAGCGCGGCCTTGCCCATTTCATCGAGCATATGGCGTTCAACGGCACCACCAACGTGCCCGAAGGCGAAATGGTCAAGATTCTCGAGCGGCTGGGGCTCGAGTTCGGCGCGGATACCAATGCGTTCACCAGTTACGACCAGACCGGCTATCTGCTCGACCTGCCCAATGTGAAGGCGGAGACGGTCGACACCGCGCTCTATCTGCTGCGCGAGACCGCGAGCGAGATCCGTTTCGATCCCAAGGCGATCGATCGCGAGCGCGGGGTGATCCTCTCCGAACTGCGGACCCGCGCCAATTACGCGCAGCGCAACCGCGAATCTTTGTTCGAATTCACCGTGCCCGGCACCCGCATCGCCACGCGCTCGCCAATCGGCGACAAGTCGGTGATCGAGACCGCGCCAGCCGAGCGCTTCCGCAGCTTCTACGAGCGCTATTATACGCCCGGGCGTAGCACGCTGGTGGTGGTCGGCGATGTCGATGTTGCCGAGATCGAAGCGAAGATCCTGGCGAGCTTCGGCAACTGGGAGGCAAAGCACGGCGAGGCGCCCGATGTGCCACTGGGCACGATCGATACCGCGCGCACCGACAAGGCGAACATCTTCACCCATCCCGCGATCGACGAGGTGGCCACCGTGCTGCGCTTCTCGCCCTATGTCGAGGAACCCGACAGCAAGGCGACCCGCCGCGCCAAGCTCACCCGCGCGCTGGCCTACAACATCGTCGGGCGCAGGCTGGGTCGGATCGCGCGGCAGGAAAATGCGCCGTTCGTCGGCGCCTCGGTCGGGCGGTCGGACGTGTACAGGATCGCCAACCAGTCGGTGCTCAATGTCGCGACGCGCGATGGCGAATGGCAGCGCGGGCTGGAAGCCGCCGAGCGCGAGCTGCGCGCGGCGCTGCGCTATGGCTTCACCAAGGCGGAACTCGCCGAACAGCTCGCCAATTTCACCACCGGCTATGAAAACGCGGTCCGCGGGCAGGATACGCGCAGCAACGACCAGCTCGCCGACCAGATCATGGGCATGGCCAAGGACGGGATGATCGTCACCACGCCCGAGAGCCAGCTCGAGCGCTTTACCGCGCTGCGCGATGCGCTGACGCCGAAGATGCTGCTCAAGGCCTTTCGCGAGGATTTCGGCACGCTCGACAAGCCGTTGATCCACCTGGCCACCAAGGTCGAACCGGCAGGCGGCGCGGACGGGGTGCGCCTCGCCTTCGTCCAGGCGCAGAAGACGAAGGTGGCCAGGCCCCAGGCGCGCGATGCGCAAGCCTTTGCCTATCAGGATTTCGGCAATCCCGGCACGGTCGTTGCGGACAGTCGAATCGAGGATCTCGGCATCCGCACCATCCGCTTTGCCAACAACGTGCGGCTGAACCTCAAGAAGACCGATTTCGACAGGAACCGCGTGCTGGTCTCGCTGCGCATTGATGGCGGCGATCTGCTCGCCTCGCGCGACAATCCCGAAGCGACCAGCCTGATGAACATCTTCGTCCGCGGCGGGCTGGAGGCGCACAGCCTCGATGATCTTTACTCGATCTTTGCGGGCCGTGCGGTGTCGCTGAATTTCGGCTCGGGCGAGGATTATTTCGGCGGTTATCTCGCGACCACGCCCGATGACCTCAAGCTGCAGATGCAGGTGCTCACCGCGTTCACCACCCATCCCGGCTACCGCAGCGAGGCGATCAACCAGTATCGCAGCTACCTGCCCAATTTCTATGCGCGGCTGAACGCGACACCCGAAGGCGCGATCGGCAGCCAGATCGGCGCGATCCTGTCGGACAACGATCCGCGCTTTTCGCTGGCCGACAAGGCGGTGTTCGAAAAGCTCACCTTTGACGACCTCAAGGCCGCGATCGGCGACCGGCTGGAAAAGGGTGCGATCGAGATCGGGCTGGTCGGCGATTTCGACGAGGAGCAGGCGATCGCCGCGGTTGCCGCGACCTTCGGCGCACTGCCCGAGCGCGAGGCCGAATTCCGGGACTATGACCAAGCCCGTACCCGCCAGTTCACCGCAAACCGCAGCCCGCGCGTGCTGCACCACAAGGGCGAAGCCGATCAGGCGATCGTCGAATTCTACTGGCCGACCACCGATGATCGCGATTATCGCGAGGACGTGCGGCTGCGCCTGCTCGCCGAGCTGCTGCAGATTAAGGTGACCGACCAGATCCGCGAGCAGCTGGGCGCCAGCTATTCGCCCGCAGCGCGCTCGTTCACCTCGTCCATCTATCCCGGTTATGGGTATATCCAGATCAGCACCAATGTCGCGTCGGCCGATGTCGAGAAGGTGTCGGAGGCGGTGCGCCATATCGCCGCTGAGCTTTCCGCCCCTGCCCCGCTGGCGGGATCGCCCTCGACACCCTCGCCGATCGCGGCCGACGAGCTGGCGCGCGCGCGCACCCCGATCCTGGAGAACATCGCCAACAGCGTGAAGAGCAACACCGCGTGGCTGGGTGTCGTCGACTCGGCGCAGAGCAAGCCCGCCAAGCTCGACCGGTTCCGCAGCGGCGGCACCGCCTTCGGCACGGTGAGCGCAGACGAACTGCTCGCCATGGCGCGCACCTATCTGTCGCCCGACCGCGCGCTGCTGGTCCAATCGCTCTATGAGGGCGCAGGGACGGGAACCGCGCTGGCCGCGCGCCAGTCGCCCGTCGCCGCCAACGCCGCGCCGCAATAGTTTCAGCTGCGGGTGCGGTATCCGCTGATGATGCCGAAGATGAACGACATGAACAGCGCGAGCTGGATGCGCCCGCCCGGGTCGCTCCAGCCCAGCAGCTCGTGGCCGAAGCCGAACAGTCCGATGAACATCGCCAGAGCCAGACCTGCCATGGTTTCCCCCCGCATATTTGCTCAACAAACGCTATGCCGTAGCGATTGACAGGGCTTTGTTAGGATAGGTTAACGCAGCCACCGCCTGGCGCGAACCATGTCTGCCGCGATGCACCCCCTTGCCCCTTTGCCGACGGACGCTATAGGGCAGGCCAGAAACCCAGCCAGGAGGACGCCGATGAAGGCCCGCATCCATGTGACCCTGAAAGACGGCGTGCTCGATCCCCAGGGCCGCGCGATTCATCACGCGCTCGAAGGCCTGGGCTTTGGCGGTGTCGAGGATGTCCGCGCCGGTCGGCTGATCGAGCTGACCCTGGCCGACAGCACCAGCGACGAGGATATCGACGCGATGTGCCGCAAGCTGCTCGCCAACATGGTGATCGAGAACTATCGGGTCGAGAAGGTCGCATGAAGTCGGCGGTCATCACCTTCCCCGGATCGAACTGCGACCGCGATCTCGCCGTCGCGATCGAGCGGGTGACGGGTCACGCGCCGATCCGGCTGTGGCATGGCGAGCAGTCGCTGCCGGAAGGGCTCGACCTGATCGGCGTGCCCGGTGGCTTTTCCTATGGCGACTATCTGCGCTCGGGCGCGATGGCGGCACGCTCGCCGGTGATCGGCGCGGTGGTCGAGGCGGCAGAACGCGGGGTTGCAGTGCTCGGCATCTGCAACGGCTTCCAGATCCTGACCGAAGCCGGGCTGCTGCCCGGCGCGCTGATGCGCAATGCCGGCATCCGCTTCGTCTGCCGCACGGTCGGCCTGACGGTCGAGAATGCCGAAAGCCGCTTCACCAGCCTGTATCAGGCGGGCGAGACGATCCGCATCCCGGTCGCGCACCATGACGGCAACTATTTTGCCGACGAGGCGACGCTCGACCGGATCGAGGGCGAAGGCCAGGTCGCGTTCCGCTATGCCGAACCGGTAAACGGCTCGGCGCGCGACATTGCTGGCGTGCTCAATGCGAAGGGTAACGTCCTCGGAATGATGCCGCACCCAGAGCGGGTGGTCGAGGCGCAGCACGGCAATACCGATGGTGCGCGGCTGTTCGAAGGCCTCGCCCGCGGGGTGCTCGAACGCGCCTGATCAGCCGAACATCGCGGTCTGCTGCCCGCCGAACAGGCTCTGCACATCGTCGGCGGTCATCGGGCGACCGTAGAAATAGCCCTGGATCTTCTTGCAGCCGAGCTCGCGGATGACCTGCACCTCGTGTTCGGTTTCCGCGCCCTCGGCGGTGGTCGACATGCCCAGGCTTTCCGCCATCGCCACCACTGCGCGGATGATCGCGATGCTTTCCTGCGCGCCCCTCGCCGCGCCCTGGACAAAGCTGCGATCGACCTTGATCGTCGAAAAGCGGGTCTTGCTGAGATAACCGAGCGCCGAATAGCCGGTGCCGAAATCGTCGAGCGACAGGCCGACCCCGAGCGCGAGGATCTGGTCCAGCGTCTCGCCCGCACGGCTGCCTTCGCGCAGAAACACGCTTTCGGTCACCTCGAGCTCCAGCCGCTGCGGCGCCAGACCGGTTTCCGACAGCGCCTCGACCACGGTTTCGACAAAGTCCGGCTCATACAGCTGTTCGGCCGAGACATTGACCGCGACGCGGACATTGGCCGGCCAGGTCACCGCCTCGCGACAGGCGCGGTGCAGCACCCAGTTGCCGATCGGCACCACCAGCCGGGCGTCTTCGGCCAGCGGGATGAAGCGCGCCGGCGAGACCTGGCCGAATTCCGGATTGGTCCAGCGGATCAGCGCCTCGAACGCGACCAGGGATTCGCTGGCGGCATCGACCACCGGCTGATAGGCTAGCGAGAACTCGTCCTTTTCGAGCGCCTTGCGCAGCGCAATCTCCATGACGCGGCGTTCTTCGGCATGGCTGTGCAGCTTGGGCTCGTACACATTGTGACGGCCGCCGCCCTCGTCCTTGGACCGATAGAGCGCCAGATCGGCGCTGCGCATCAGCGTCTCGACCGTGCGGCCGTCGCGCGTGCCGGTGGCAGAGCCGACGCTCGCGCCGATGAACAGCGTGTGCTGGTCCACCTCATAGGGCCGCGACAGCACGTCGATGATGCGGCCCGCAAGGTCCGAAATGCGCTGCCCGTCACCGGTATCGCGCATCACGACCGCGAACTCGTCACCGCCCAGACGGCCGCACAGCTCGTCCTTGCCCATCAGCGAGCGCAGCCGCAGCGACACCTGCGCAAGCAGCCGGTCGCCGACCAGATGGCCGAGCGTATCGTTGACCGACTTGAACCGGTCGAGATCGATCATCAGGAAGCCGCAGCGGCAATTCCACTGTTCGCATTCCTTGAGCGCACGATCGAGCGCCTCAGTGAGCTGGAGGCGATTGGGCAGGCCGGTCAGCGCGTCGAACCGGGCGAGGCGCGCGATCTTCTCAGCGCTTTCGCGACTTTCGGTGACGTCCGAGCCGACCCCGCGGAAACCCATGAACGTGCCGTTGTCGTCATAGCGCGGCGAGGCTGACAGTTCCCACCAATAGGTCTTCTCCTCGCCGTGCACCTTGACGACGAGGTTCGAGAAGCTTTCGCGCTTTGTCAGCTTGTCCGACAGGATATGCAGGCTGGGGGCAAGATTGCCGCTCTCCCAATGCTTGCCGGCGATCAGCTGGGTCAGCGGCATGCCCTCGATCTCGCTCGCCTCGCGGCCGGCGGCAAAGGCAAAGCGCGGGCTGGCGGCGACGATCCGGCGCCCGGCGTCGATCTGCCACAGCCAGTCGGCATCGCCTTCCTCGAATTCGCGCAGCAACAGGCTGACCACCTCGTCCTTTTCGGCAAGGCCCTGCTCGGAGAATTTGAACATCAGATAGGCGCGCGCATTCTCGAAGCCCGACAGTGCGAGCAGGATCGAGAAGCAGACAATCGCCCCGACCGTGACGATATTCTCGCCCTGCCAGAAGGCGATCACCGATGCTCCCATCAGCACCAGGTTGAACACGAAGGCACCGAGCGGCAGCGCGTTAAGCAGCAGCGTGCCGCCGACCACCAGCGCGGCCAGGATTGTCCAGACCGCAGCGAGTTCCATCTGGGTCGCCATCGGTGCGAATACCAGGATCGGCACGCACCAGACAAAGGCGATCAGGCTAGTTGCAGCGACCAGCTGAAGCACGAAACGGCGGGCGACATGATCGTGATTGACCATGCCGCTGTGGCGGTAAAGCACGGTGGGAAAATACAACGAGGCGCCCAGCATGCCCATCCATCCAGCCAGCTGCCAGAGCGGCACGAAACCGCTGAACAGCTGGCAGACCATCAGGCCAAGGACGAGATTGGTGACCACGCGCAAAATGGCATAGCGGGCCAGTCCGGTATATTGGATCGCGCGGAAATGATCCCAGTCGCCCTCGGGAGGGTCGCACAGGCCGAGAAGGGCCATGACCGGCAGGTCGCGCGCGGTCGAGGGTTTGGCGGGGGTCTTGCTCACCCGGGCGACATAGCGAAACAAAGTTAGCGAAGGGTAACCGGTAAAGACGGTTTCGCAGCCGGGCCATGCAGGGATTTGAAGGATATGATCGGGGCACCTTGCCTGCAACCGGCGTTGATCCGCAGGTTGCAGGCCTTGGCGAACTGGCCTGCTGCCGCACTCGTGCGGCCGCGTCTCAGATCAGATGACGGCCAGCATGATCACGGCGCTGCTCACGAAGGCAGCGGCCAGATTGAATGCAATACGCATGACGAACTCCTGACGAACTATGGAATTGGCCGCGCAGACATCCTGCTCTCTGTCAGGGTACTTAGGTCATAATTGCTGTCCTACAAGTGCAATTGATTCGCATGCACTTGCACAAAACGCAATTCAATCATCCGTCAGGGCAGCGCGCGCTGCCTCCCAGTTTCGCCCGTCGAACGCTTCGGTTTGCGCCTCGACGCCGTGCCCGTCGTCAAGGCAGCGATAGTCGACCGACCAGCTATCGGGGTGCGATCGCGGCTGGTAGAAGCTGCGGATTCCGCAGGTCCGGCAGAACAGATGCTCGGCAGTGCCGGTGCCGAAACGATAGCTGGTGAGCTGGTCCTGGCCGGAAATCAGTCGGAAATGGTCGTGCGGAACGATCATGTGCAGAAAGCCGGTCTTGGCGCACATCGAGCAGTTGCACGCGAGCAGCTTCACGTGCGCTTCGACATCCGCCGCGAAGCGAACGGCACCGCAATGACAGCCCCCCTGCACCGTGACAGGAGGCCCGAGCTTCTCGCCTTCAATCGACCGTTTCGACAAGCATCCGCGCCCTGATATCGTCTGGCCAGGCAATCGCGCTGGCCTTCACAAGGTCCATGCATACCAGAGTGGCCGAGGCCCGCAACCGCGTCTCCTCGCCGCAGCGCACGGCATAGCGTACCGCGCAGGAGGATCGCCCGACCTTTTCGACCGCCAGATCGATCGACAGCAAGTCGCCCAACCGGCTGGGCACGGCAAAATCCGCCTCCAGATGCACGGTCGGAACGCCGATCTGCCGGTCGAGATGCATGGTCTTGAAATCGACCCCCACGATATCGGCGAAATATTGCTCGACCGCGGCGTTGAGCATCTCGAAATAGCGCGGATAGAAAACGATGCCCGCTGCGTCGACATGGGCGAAGCGCACCGGCAGTTGCAGCACCTGCATCAGCGTTCCTCCGACTGGTCGAGCGAGCCACGCAGCACGGCGAGCAGCCTGTAGAGCTGGTCGCGATCGTCAGCGCCGATCCCGGCGAACATTTCTTCGACCCAGCCGTGATGCTCGCGGGCGACGGTGGCGAAGTGCGCGCGCCCCTCGTCGGTCATCGTGACAATCGAACTGCGCCGGTCATGTTCGGGCTTGATGACCGACACATGGCCCAGCTTGGCCAGCTGCTGGACCACCGCCGTGACATTGCCGTTCGAGACCAGCAGCCGCTGCGACAATTCGGTCATCGCCAGCCCGCCCGGCTCTCGCTCGAGCGCGGCGAGCACATCGAAGCGCGGCAGCGTGGTGTCGAACTGCTCGGCCAGACGCCGCCGCAGCCGCTTTTCCGCGATGGTGGTGCAGCTGAGCAGCCGCAGCCAGAGGCGCAGGTTGGGATTGGGCTGGGCTTCGGATGCGCCGTGCACGTCCCTCTCCTGCCCTGCCTGGAATGCCGTTGCCATCAGGCCTGCACCGTAACCGCGCGGCTGTTGCGGAGCAACTGTTCCTGCCCCAGCCGATAGGCATCGTGCGCGCGCAGCCCCTTAAAGCCTGCTGCGGCCGCCGCGTGCAGCGTCCAGGCGGGGTCGGCCAGATGCGGGCGACCCAGCGCGACCAGATCCGCCCGGCCTGCCACCAGGATCGAGTTGATCTGGTCGGCATCGGTGATGTTACCCGCGACAATGGTGGGGCATCCCGCCTCGTTGCGCACCTGGTCGGACAATGGCGCTTGGTACATGCGGCCATAGACCGGGCGCGCGGCCGGCGAGGTCTCGCCTGAGGACACGTCGATGATATCGGCGCCGGCGGCCATGAACGCGCGTGCGATCTCGACCGCGTCCGCGCCGGTGATTCCGCCTGGCACCCAGTCGTGCGCGGAAATGCGGACCGAAAGCGGCTTGTCCTGCGGCCAGACCGCGCGCACCGCTTCAACCACCGAGAGCGGGAACACCAGCCGCGCTGCCAGATCACCGCCAAGGGCATCGTCGCGATGGTTGGTCAGCGGGCTGATGAAGCCGGACAGCAGATAGCCATGGCCTGCCTGGATCTCGATCAGATCGAACCCCGCCCGGTCAGCGCGCAGCGCTGCATCGACAAAGGCGGCGCGGATCGCCTCCATGCCCGCAGCGTCGAGCGCGGCAGGCGTCGCATATCCTTCCGCCCAGGGTTGGGCGCTCGCGGCAACCAGCGGCCAGCCAGCATCGCCCAGAGGCTTTTCGCCCTGCGACGGAACCGATACCGCACCGCGCGCGCCGGCATGACCGATCTGCACGCCGATCGCGCTGCCCGCCGCGTGCGCGAAGTCGACGATGGACGACCAGCCATCGGCCTGTTCGTCGGTCCACAGGCCCGGACACGCCGGCGTGATCCGGCCTTCGGGCGCGACGGCGCACATTTCGGTCATCACCAGCCCTGCACCGCCCAGCGCACGCGCGCCATAATGCACCAGGTGGAAGGCGCCGACGCGCCCCTGATCGTCGGCCTGATAGGTCAGGACCGGTGCGACGACGACGCGGTTGGCCAGCGTCAGACCGCGCAGCCGGAAGGGCGTGAACATCGGGGGTGCCTGGGTGTCGCCCTGCGCGTGGCTTGCAAACCAGCTTTCCACCTCGGCCAACCATTGCGGATCGCGCAACGCCAGATTGGCGTGGCTCACCCGCTGCGAGCGGGTCATCAGCGAATAGGCAAATTGGATCGGCGGGAAGTCGATATAGCGGTCGAGCGTCTCGAACCATTCGGTCGAGTTGCGCGCCGCATTCTGGATCTTGAGCACCTCGACCCGGCGCTCCTGCTCATATTCGCCGAGCGCCTCGGCCAGCGCCTCGCGGCGATCGAGGCCGGGCCGGTCGAGCACCGCCGCCAGCTTGATCGCGTCTTCCAGCGCCAGCTTGGTACCCGATCCGATCGAGAAATGCGCGGTGTGCGCGGCATCGCCGAGCAGCACGACATTGTCGAACGACCAGCGATGGCACAGCACCCGGCGGAAATTGATCCAGGCCGCCGAGCCGCGCAGATGCGTGGCGTTGCTGATCAGCGGATGGCCCTGAAGATGCCGCGCGAACAGCCTCTCGCACGCCGCGCGCGCCTCGTCCGGCTCCATCGTGTCGAAGCCGAGGCCCGCCCAGGTGCTTTCCGAACATTCGACGATGAAGGTCGAATGCGTGTCATCGAAACGATAGGCATGCGCCCAGACCCAGCCGGCCTCGGTCTTTTCGAAGATGAACTCGAACGCCTCGAACAGCCTTGTGGTGCCCAGCCAGATGAACTTGTTGGCGCGCACCTGGATATCGACATCGAACCGTTCGGCGTAAAGCTCGCGCACCCGGCTGTTGATGCCATCGGCGGCGACGACCAGGTCGTAATCGGTCCAGGCCTCGATCTCGGGCGAAAACTCGGTCTCGAACACCAGTTTGACGCCGAGCTCGCGCGCCCGCTCCTGCAGGATGACCAGCAGCCGCTTGCGCCCGATGCCGATAAAGCCGTGCCCCCCGGAGCGGATGCGCTCGTCGCCGACCACCACATCGACATCGTCCCAGTGCGCAAAGCTGTCCGCGATCGTCGCAGCGCTCACAGGGTCATTGGCACGCAGATTGCCCAGCGTCTGGTCGGAAAAGACCACGCCCCAGCCGAACGTGTCGCCTGCCTTGTTGCGCTCGAACACGGTGATGTCGTGCGCAGGATCGCGCAGCTTCATCGAGATTGCGAAATACAGGCCCGCCGGTCCGCCGCCCAGGCACGCGATGCGCATCGCCATTACACCGCCACCACATTATGCCGCAGGAGGCCGATGCCCTCGACCGCGCATTCGACGACATCGCCCGGCCACAGGAATTCCTGCGGCGTGCGGCCTGCCCCCACGCCCTCGGGCGTGCCGGTGGCGATGATGTCGCCCGGCTCCAGCGTGATGCCGACCGAGATGTCGGCGATCAGCTCATCGACCTTGAACAGCATCTTGGCGGTGTTCGACCGCTGCTTCTCGACGCCATTGACGGTCAGCCACAGGTCGAGCGTCTGCGGATCGGGGATTTCGTCGGCGGTGACGATCACCGGACCCATCGGGGCATAGCCGTCCTGGCCCTTGGAGTAGATCCACTGACCCGCGCGGCGGCAATCGCGCGCGCTCATGTCGATGAGCACGGTATAGCCGAACACATAGGCCAGCGCCTCTTCGCGCGCGACGCGCTTGGCGCGGGTGCCGATGATCGCGGCGAGTTCGACCTCCCAGTCGAGCTGCTGGGTGACATTGGCATCGTGCGGGATCGGGTCGCCCGGGCCGATCACGCTGGTCGGCGGCTTGGAAAAGATCACCGGCTGGCGCGGCAGATCGGGCGAGGTGTCGAGCGCGGCGGCGGATTCGGCGACATGGTCGATATAGTTGAGCCCGATGCCGAAGATGTTCTTGCGCGGCCGCGGGATCGGCGCGAGCAGCCTCACATTGGCCAGCGGCTGCGCGGTGCCGAGCGGGAATTCGCCGTCCAGCTCCGCCAGCAGCGCCGAGGCGATGCGCACCGCTTCCGGCCCCAGATCGATGAATTCGAGCATCGACGAAGGCAGCGGCACGCCCGTGGCATCGCCGAGCAGCTCCAGATCGACCACCAGCGAACCGGCAATCGCCCCCAGCCGGGCGGGCGCTTCGACAGTGGCACGGAAGGTAACGAGACGCATGAGGCAGATCCTTGGACTGAAAGGGAGGAAAGACGGAAGAGCGGTCGGTCAGCCAAGGATCGGCTGATGCCCGCCATTTTCGGCCAGCGCTTCCTGCCGATAGAGGCCGAGCGCGCGCATCACCGGCAGGTCGTGGAACGAGAACAGGCATGCATCCTCGCTGTCCGATCCGTTGACATGCTCGTGGAACATCCAGCTCGGCACAACGAAGATGTCGCGCTCCTGCCAGTCGAAACGCTGGCCGTTGATGATCGAATGGCCTGAACCCTTGGCGCACTGATAGACGAAATTGCCAACCTCGCGGTGCGCGCGGGTGCGCTCGCCGGGGCGCAGCATCTGGATCGACGCGCCGATGGTGGACATCACCGCACCGCCGGTCAGCGGGTTCATGTAATCCATATGGATGCCGTCATAGGGGCTGCCGTCGCTGACCGAGGCATAGCGCTGCAACGCCTCGTAGGTCGGCTCCCATTCGTATTTGAACAGCGGCGAATAGCGCTTCGACCAGTCCTGCCCCGCCGGGCGCAACCCCGCGCCGGCCCAGGTCGCGGTGGAATCGTCGACCGGATAGGTCACCGCCTGGTTGAGATCGGGGTGCACCTCGTAGAAATTGGCATCGAGCGCGTTCATCAGCGGAATGTCGAGCCCGTCCTGCCAGATGCACGGCGTTCCACCTTCCGCAACACCATGCTCGTGCCAGGTGCCGTTGGGGGTGAGCACGAAATCGTTGCGCCGCAGCGTCATCTTGTGCCCGTCGACATTGGTGAAGGCGCCCTCGCCCTCCATGATGAAGCGCAGCGCCGAGGCGCTATGGCGATGGCTCGACGCGCATTCGCCCGGTGCCATCACCTGCAGCCCCGAATAGAGCCAGCCGACGGCGGCCACGACATCCTGCCGCGCCGGGTTGGCGAGATAGACCACGCGACGCCCGGCCTGTTCGGGGGTCACCAGCTCGAGCGCGCGCATCACCCGGTCGCGAAGGTCGTTGTAGCGCCAGATGATCGGGACCGAAGGCGAAGCCGGCTCCCATGGCTCGATCTTGTTGGCGACGGTCCACAGCGCGCCGGTTCCCAGCTCCTCGAGTTCGCGATAATAGCGAACCAGCTCCGGCGTGTCGGTGACATTGGCCCTGCCTGCCACATCCTCGCGATACTGGTCATAGGTCGATGCCATTGCCGATTCCTCCGCTCGAGATATTTGAAGGTTAAAACTTTAAGCTTGAAACGTCAATCGCCCGAGTTATTCTGGCGGCGAGATTTTTTGGAGAAGCGCGACGATGGCGAGATACAAGGCAGCGGTGGTCCAGGCGGCGGCGCATCCCTTTGACCCGATGGCATCTGCGGCCAAGGCGGCAGCGCTGATCCACGAAGCGGCGGCGGCAGGCGCGCGGCTGGCGGTATTTCCCGAGGCCTTTGTCGGCACCTATCCCAAGGGCGCATCGTTCGGCACGCCGGTCGGTATGCGCAAGCCCGAGGGTCGCCGCGACTTCCAGCGCTATCATGAAGGCGCGATCGCGCTCGACGGGCCCGAGGTCGCAGCGATCGCCGAGGCGACGGCGGAAACCGGGCTGTTCGTCGTCATCGGCGTGATCGAGCGCGACGGCGGGACGCTCTATTGCACCGCATTGTTCTTCGACGGCGCGGCCGGGCTGGTCGCCAAGCATCGCAAGCTGATGCCCACGGGGGCCGAACGACTGATCTGGGGCTTTGGCGACGGTTCGACCATGCCGGTGCTCGACACGCCGCTGGGTAAGGTGGGCGCGGTGATCTGCTGGGAGAATTACATGCCCGCGATGCGCATGGCGATGTACGCCAAGGGCATATCGATCTGGTGCGCGCCGACGGCCGACGATCGCGACGGCTGGCTCGCCTCGATGCGGCATATCGCGCTGGAGGGGCGCACCTTCGTGCTATCGGCCTGCCAGCACATCACCCGCGCCGCCTATCCAGCGGAATACGACTGCGCGCTCGGGGACGATCCGGACACCGTGCTGATGCGCGGCGGAAGCTGCATCATCGGTCCGCTAGGCGATGTGCTCGCCGGGCCCGATTATGCAGGCGAGACGATCCTCTATGCCGAGATCGACACCGAAGAGGTGGTGCGCGGCAAGTATGATTTCGATGTGACCGGCCATTATGCCCGGCCCGACATTTTCAGCCTGACCGTCGACGAGCGCCCCAAGACCTGCGTCGTCCGCACCGTCGAGGATTGAGCCGCATGGAATTCGATCTCCGCGCGCTTGAGGTTGCCAAGCGCTACAAGCTGCTCGCCTCGTCGATCACACCGCGCCCGATCGCCTGGGTCACCAGCCGCTCGGCCGACGGAATTCACAACGCGGCACCCTATAGCTTCTTCAACATGATGGGCTCCGATCCGCCGACCGTGGTGCTGGGGCTGATGCTGCGGCCCGAAGGCGGGTTGAAGGACAGCGCGGTCAACATCACCACCACCGGCGAATTCGTCATCAACCTGGTGTGCGAAGCCGACGCCGAGGCGATGAACCTCACCTGCATAGACGCGCCGCCGGAAGTCGACGAGTGCGCGCTGGCCGGGCTGGAGCTGCTGCCCTCGCGGCTGGTCGGGCCGCCGCGCATCGCCAGCGCGCCGGTCAGCCTGGAATGCCGGGTGCTGGAAACCGTCTATCCCGGCGGTGAGGGCGGCCAGGTGATCGTCATCGGCGAGGTGCTGATGGCGCATGTCGCCGACCGGTTTGTGCTTGATGCCGACCGCTGCCATCTCGACACGCTCGCCATGGGCCTGATCGGGCGTGTGCACGGGGCGGGCTGGTATGTGCGGATGACCGACCTGTTCCAGATGGACAGGCCGGTCTGGCCCGCAGAGGCGCCTGGCTTAGAAGCCTGAGCCAGCGGCCCCACCTCCCGCCGCAATCCAGCGCTCGATCTTCGCCTCCAGCACCGCCATCGGCAGCGCGCCGGTGCCGAGCACCTGGTCGTGATAATCGCGGATGTCGAAGCGCTTGCCCAGCGCCTTGCGTGCGCGCTCGCGCAGCACCGCGATGCGGATCTCGCCGATCTTGTAGGAACAGGCCTGGCCCGGAGAGGCGATATAGCGGTCGATCTCCACCGCGACATCCTTGGGCGCCATCGAGGTGTTGGCGAGCATATAGTCGATCGCCCGCTGCCGCTGCCAGTTCTTCGCATGCAGCCCGGTATCGACCACCAGCCGCACCGCGCGGAGCATCTCCATGTCGAGATGACCGAACCACTGGAGCGGATCGGTGAACATGCCGAGATCACGGCCCAGCGACTCGGCATAGAGCCCCCAGCCCTCCGAATAGGCGGTGGACGATCCGAAGCGCAGGATCGGCGGCAGCGCCTCGTTCTCGCGCGCCAGGGTCAGCTGGAAATGATGACCCGGAATGCCTTCGTGCAGCGTCAGCGTCTCCAGTGTCGGGATGGGCCGGGTGCCCAGCATCGCCATGTTGAAATAGAGCGTTCCCGGCGACACGCCATCGGCAGGTCCGGGCCGGTAATAACCGGTGCCGCGCTGATCGCCGAGCGCGGGCAGCGGCGCGACGCGGAACGGTGCCTTGGGCCGCCGCGCGAACAGCTTGGGGATCGCCGGCCAGATCTTCGCTTCGATCGCGGCAAAGCGCGCGAGCAGCTCTTCGGGGGTCTTGTAATAATATCTAGGGTCGGTGCGGATATGCTCGAACAGCCCGGCAAGGTCGCCCTCGAAGCCGATGTCCTTGCGAGCCTGTTCCATCTCGCTGCGGATGCGCGCGACTTCCGACAGGCCGAGCGCGTGTATCTCGTCTGCGCCAAGGCTCGTCGTGATGTGCCGAGCCAGCTCAGCCGCATAGAGCCGCGCGCCATCGGGCATCGCCCCGCGCCCCGGCAGCGCGAGCGCCTTGGGCGCATAGTCCTGGGTCAGGAAATCGTGCCACCGCTTGTATCCCGGCAGGATGCGTTCGCGGATCAGCGAGCGATAGGCGGCGGTCAGCCGGTCGCCATCGCTGGCCTTGACCGGATCGGGCATCTGCCGGATCGCGGCAAAGAAGGGCGTGTCGTCGGGCGCGAGCGCGAGCATCGCATCGACCTGGCGCAGCACATTGGCGACCACGACCTGCGAATGGACATGGCCCGAAGCCAGCCCCTCGCGCAGCCGCACGATCGCGGTCTGCAGATAATCGGCAAAGCCTTCGAGCCGATCCAGGCCGCGCTCGTAATCGGCGAGCGACTCGAAGCGAGCGCCGCCGCCCGAGACGAAATCGGCGACCTCGACATGCGGACCGAACGAAGGATCGAGTGCCAGTTGCCGCTTGATGACGAACAGCCCGCTGTCGAACAGGCTCAGCACCTCGCGCGTGCGATACGCGAACACGTCATAGGCGATCGCGTCCTGCGGCGAGAGCGCCTTACGGTCGATCTGCTCGAGCGCCTGCATCTGCGCCTGCTTGTTGGCACGCAGCGTGTCGCCATAGGCATCGCCCAGCGGATCGACATAGGCCGGGCCGCTGCTCTCCCCGCGCCGTTCGTCGGACAGCGGATCGAGCAGCGCATCGGCGGCATCGGCCTGTTCGAGCAGCGCGCGCAGCCTGGCCCCGGCATCGCTCGCCTGGGCGTGCAACGGCATGCCCGCCATCGCCCCCAGCGCGAGTCCGCCCGCCAGCGTGGTTCTGCGCGTTACTTCCAGTCCGTTTGTCGGCATGTCCTTGTCTCCCCGATGTGCCGATCCTCACCACAGCCGGCACAGATTCTAGCGCTCAGATCGGCAAAGCGCATTTGATCATACTGGCCACCCCGGCGCCGAAAGCGCGCGTTTACAACAATCTAATTTCATCAGAGCGCTGGCTACCTTTCATATGTTGCGCCTGACGCAACGATTCGGATGGTTTTGCTGCATTGCACGAATGCGTCATTTGCGTGACGTTGCACGTATTCAAGGGGCTGCGGGGACAGGCATATGCGCTACCGGCGATGGATGATGGCGGCGATGGCAACGGCGGCGACGCTGATGCCACTGGCGACGGCGGGCGTGGCCGAGGCGCGCGAAGGCAAGATCATGGTCGACCAGGAGGTCAGCACCGAGGTGATCGCGCTGGTCGGCGGCAATGTCGTCGATGTCGATACCGGCAACGTCATGATGAACGCGGTCGTGATCGTCACCGGAGGCCGCATCAGCGCCGTGGGGCCTGCCGCCTCGACCACCATTCCGCCCGATGCCAAGCAGGTGTCGATGACGGGCCGCTGGCTGATCCCGGGCCTGATGAACATGCACACGCATTATGGGCTGAAGCTGCCCGGTGCGGCGGGCGCGGCGCTGGTGGGCGAGACCGACCCGCAACAGGTGCTGCGCATGGCGGGCAATGCCCGCAAGTCACTGCTTGCCGGGGTCACCACCACGCGCTCCACCGGCGAGGATCATGGCAATGACTTCGCGCTGCGCGCCGGGATCGAGCGCGGCGACGTTATCGGCCCGCGCATCCTGACCGCAGGCGAGATCATCGTGCCCACCGGCGGCCATGGCTCGCTGGAAGCCGATGGCCCCTATGGCCTGGCGACAGCGGTGCGCAAGCAGATCAAATATGGCGCGGACTGGATCAAGATCGCGATCTCGGGCGGCATTTCGGACACGCACGGCGCGATCGGCGCGGCGCCGATGACCGACGAGGAGCTCTCGACGCTGATCGAGGTGGCGCATCGCAACGGCATTCCGGTCACCGCGCATAACGGCTCGGCCGAGGCGGCACAGCAGGCGCTCAAGTTCGACATCGATTGCTTCGAGCATGGCTATTATCTCGACGATGCCGCGCTGCAGCTGATGAAGAAAAAGGGCGTGTGGCTGGTCCCGACCATCGTTGTCAGCCAGCCGGGGGCCAAGGAATTCTACAAGAAGATCGGATCGCCCGCCTGGTATCTCGCGCGGGTCGACAGCACCGGCAAGGAACATTGGGCGATGCTGCAAAAGGCGATCCGCCTGGGCGTCAACATCGCGCTCGGCACCGACCAGTTCCCGTTCGAGCCCAATGACGGCACCACCGCGACCGTCGCCGAGGCAGAGCTCTACGTGAAAGCCGGGATGACTCCGCTCCAGGCGCTGCGCTCGGGCACCACCGAGACCGCGCGGATGCTCAAGATCGACGACATGACCGGGCGCATCAAGCCGGGCCTGGCGGCGGACATCATCGCGGTGAACGCCAATCCGGTCGAGAACATTTCGGCACTGCGCACCATCGATTTCGTGATGAAGGACGGCCGCATCTATCGCGACGACAAGACCGGCCTCATCGCACAATGAAGGGGATTTCTGACATGACCTTGATGACCAGACTGATCGCCGGGGCCGCACTGGCGCTCGTGCCCGCTATGCCGGTGCTCGCTCCGGCGGCCATCGCCGCGCCCGTCGCTTCGGACGATCCGGTGTCGCAGATGTTCGTCTGGTGGAACGAGGCGTTCAAGACCCCCGGCGCGTTCACGCCCGAGAATTTCCGCAAGCACTTCACCGAAGATGCGACGCTGGTGCTCGAGGGCAAGACCGTGATCAACGGCGTCGAGGGCTGGGCGAAGCACTTCCAGAAGATCCAGGCCGGTGGCGGCGATGTCGAGATCGTGGTGCCGTTCAAGGACATGTTCCGTGTCGGCGACCGGGTCTACACCTATCACGTCATCCGGTCGCGCCGGGACGGCAAGACCGCCTGCTCGCTGGCGGCGGGCCATGGCGTGATCCGCGACGGCAAGATCGCATCGATCGTGCTGGTCCGCTCGGAGCTCGATCCGGCCAAGGGCCAGACCGATCCGCAGTGCTGGACGCGCTGAACACATGACGGTTTCGGCGGAGCGACCCTAAAGGCGCCCGCCCAAAATCCAGGGGAATGAAAAACCATGCCGTCGGCACCTGCTGGCGGCAGAAAAGGGGATATTGCCATGACGATTGCCACAACGACCGCCCAGCTGCGCATGGGAACCGGCCTGATCGCGCTTGCCCTTTGCAGCATCGCGGCACCGGCGCTGGCGCAGGACGCCGCCCAGGCCGACGCGACCGAGACCGAAGCCAAGGACGAGATCATCGTCACGGCGCAGCGCCGCTCGCAGTCGATCCAGGACGTGCCAATCGCGATCACCGCGGTCACCGCGCAGACGCTGAAGGACCAGAACGTCCAGAGCGTCGAGGACTATTTCGCGCTGACGCCAAATGTCAGCTTCCAGACCAACGGTTCGCGCGACCGCAAGGATCTGTCGATCCGCGGCATTTCCAACCAGCTCAACCCCTATGCCGACGTCCGGCAGTCGAGCTACGCCTTCTATATCGACGAGTTCAACGTCGCCGCCGGGACCAGCAACCCGCAGATCGTCGACCTCGAGCGGATCGAGGTGCTGCGCGGGCCGCAGGGCACCTATTTCGGCCGTAATGCTGTGGGGGGCGCGATCAACGTCATCACCAAGAAGCCGGTGCAGAACTGGGAGGGCGAGCTCGAGGCCGCCTATTCCAATTACGATACCTTCCGCGCGCAGGGCGTGCTCAACATTCCGGTGATCCCCGATCTGCTCGCGGTGCGCGCCTCGGCCCAGTACGAAAAGAGCGACGGCTATATCCGCAACATCAACCCGATCGGCGGCGGCAACGACAGCAAGTTCTACACCGCGCGCGTCCAGGCGCGGCTGACGCCGACCGACCGGCTGACCTGGGATTTCGCCTATAGCTATTCGAACGAGGAAGTCGGCATGCGCAACGGCGTGCCGACCGGCGCGGTCACCGGCACCTGGGCGAGCGTCTATTACGGCGTCAACTACAACGCCACCGGCCGCACCACGACGATCACCGGTGCGCCCGACGGCGTCGGTTTCTTCCCTCAGAATGACAACAAGGTGAACTTCAACCGGCCGCAGAATGTCGGCAGCACCTATCAGTATTTCAGCTCGCGCGCGGTATGGGACTTCGACGTCGCGACGCTGACCGGCGTGGTCGGCCATCTGACCTCGGACGTGTTCAACTTCGGCGATGTCGACGGCGGCAGCCCCGACTTCTTCTACGAGGACTTCTTCCTGAAGCGCAAATCGACCAGCGGCGAGCTTCGCCTGCAGTCGAACGGCAAGAACTTCCTCGACTGGAGCATCGGCGCGTTCATCGGCCGCGATACCGGGACCACCGACCAGTCGACCTTCCACGGCCGCAACAGCCCGCTCTGCCCCGCCGGACGCGTCGGCAACTGCTCGGGGCTCGAGGTTACCGGGTTCGATTCGGACAGCACGACGCGCTATTTCGCGATCTTCGGTGAAGCGACACTGCATTTCACGCCCGAGCTTACCCTGGTGCTCGGCGGTCGCTATTCGTGGGAAAAGACCCGCAACTTCGCTGAAAACCGGTCGAACCTCACCATCACCGGTGTCAACGATCGCACCGCGGATTTCCAGGATTTCTCCCCCAAGGCGACGTTGAGCTACAAGCCCAGCAATTCGCTGATGGTCTATGCGACCGCCTCGCGCGGCTTCAAGTCGGGCGGCACGCAGACCTCGAACAACGTCAACCTGTCCAACGATTTCGACCCCGAAACGCTGTGGAACTATGAGGTCGGCACCAAGTTCGACCTGTTCGACAACCGGGTACGGGTCGACATTGCCGGCTTCTATATGGACTGGAAGAACGTTCAGCAGACCATCCGCTTCCAGTTCATCGATCCGGCGACCGGGCTTCTGCGCGGCGTCAGCGGCATCGCCAATGCGGCGAGCGCGGAAAGCTATGGCATCGAGGGCAGCTTCGACGCCAAGATCACCGACAACTGGAAGCTTGGTGGCCAGGTCGGCTATAACAACACCAAGTTCAAGAGCTATCCCAACGCGCTGATCGACGGGATCGTCATCGACATTTCGGGCCGGCCGCTGGTCAATGCGCCCAAATGGACCTTCGGTGCGCAGACCCAGTATACCCAGCCGCTGCGCGAAGGGCTCGACGCCTTCGTCCGCGCCGAATGGAGCTATCGCAGCTCGATGCTCTCCACCCCGCTCGCCTATCGCTACAGCGGCTTCCCGTTCATCTCGCCCAGCTATCACAATGTGAACCTGCGCGCGGGCATCGAGGGCGAAAAGTGGCGTGCCACGGTGTTCGTCGAGAACCTTTTCGACGCGAAATATTTTGCCAACGCCTATGAAAAGGCCTTTTATTCGGGCGTGCAGGTGGAGCCCTCGTTCCAGAGCTATGGCATCATCCTGAGCTACAAGTTCTGAAGCAGGTACAAGGGGTTAAGGGGTTGCTGGCATGACGTTTGACAGGCGCAGCCTGTTGCTTTCCGGCATGGCGGGTGTGGTCG
>NZ_LSIS01000274.1:0-8937 GCF_001556365.1 Blastomonas sp. CCH1-A6
GATTATCGCACCCCGGTGAGCGAGTCAGAGCAATATTATACCGCGCTCAAGCTGGTCGGCGTGCCCACGGCGCTGGTCAAGGTGCCAGGCGCCAGCCATGGCGGAATCGCGGCGAGGCCGTCGCAAAGCGCGGCCAAGGCTTCGGCGATCATCGCCTGGTTCGAACGCTACCGAAAGGCAGCGCGCTAGACCGTCAGGCGGCGCGCGCTGCAATCTGCTGGAGCCAGGCGCGGGCTTCGCGCTGGGCTTCGGCGATCTGCCGTGCGGTCATCTCTTCGGAGATTTCGGCCCGGCAGAGCTGGCTTTCCTCATGGCCCTTCACGGCGGCGAGGTTGAACCATTTGTGCGCCTCGATCAGGTCGACATTGACGCCGTGCCCGCCGGTGGAGAACGCCACGCCCAATTCAAAATAGGCGTTGATGTCGCCGCGCGCGGCCGCCGCGAGCTTACTCTCGATCAGAAACGTCGCAGACTTCAGACTGTTTGCCATCTCACATGCCCCTCTATTGCATGGCCGGTTTTTCCGACGGGGCAAGATTGGGAAACCATGGTGAAGAAATGGTTAATTCGGCAGATACCATGCCAAAAGTTTTACAATCATCGCGGGGCTACCGGCATATTGTCGATCAGACGCGTGCGCCCAATGCGCGCAGCGACCAGCAGACGGCCGGGCCTGTTCGCCTCTTCCAGAGGCTCCAACGTCAGGGAATCGGCCAGCGTGACGTAATCGACCGAAGCGAATCCTGCCGAAAGCAAGGCCTGCTCGATTCCCTCGAGCGCGACCCTGACGGGTCCTCCTGCCTCGATCACCGCGATCCCCGCCTGCATCGCGCGCGGCAGCATCGCCGCAGCGGCGCGTTCCTCGCTGCTGAGATACGCGTTGCGCGATGACAGCGCCAGGCCGTCGGCATCGCGCACCGTCGGCACGCCGATGATGTCGAGCCCGAAATTGAGGTCGCGCGCCATCGCACGGATGACCGCCAGTTGCTGGTAATCCTTCTCGCCGAACAGCGCCATGTCGGGCTGAACCTGGTTGAACAGCTTGGCGACCACCGTCGCGACACCATCGAAATGGCCGGGCCGCGCCGCGCCGCACAGCCCGTCGCTGACCCCGGCGACGCTGACATTGGTTGCGAAGCCCGCGGGATAGACCTGCTCGACATCGGGCGCCCACAGGATCGCCACGCCCGCCTCGCTCAGCATGGCGGCATCGCTGTCCTCCTGGCGCGGATAGGCATCGAGGTCCTCGTTGGCACCGAACTGCTTGGGATTGACGAAGATCGACACCACGACATGGTCGGCACGCTGCTTGGCTTCCTTCACCAGCTGCATATGCCCGGCGTGCAGCGCCCCCATGGTGGGCACCAGCGCGACATGCCCGCCCTGCCCCTTGAGCAGCGACACCGCCGACCGCAGCCTGTCAACCCGACGTAAGATTTGCACCTTGGTAAAGCCTCCGATAGGGAACGCGGCAACATCGCCGGGCGGATGGCCCATGCGATTCACACTGCAGCACTGGCACAATCATGGGCCTGCTGGAAGGGGCTGGAAAGACCATGGACATGATGACGCGCAAGGCGTCTCCGCATCACATCGTGTTTGCCAATGAAAAGGGCGGCACCGGCAAATCGACCAGCGCGGTGCATGTCGCCGTCGCCTTGTCGTATCTGGGCTTTCGCGTCAGCGCGATCGACCTCGATCCGCGCCAGCGCACGCTGCACCGCTATCTGGAAAACCGCGTCCAGACCCAGCAGCGCCGCGGCATCGAGCTGCCCACGCCGAAGTTCGAGGTGTTCAAGGACGACAACCAGGCGCGGCTCGAACAGATGGTCGAAGCGCTGAGCGGCGATTGCGATTTCCTGGTCTATGACACGCCGGGGCGCGACGACAAGTTCGCGCGCTTCGTCGCCACCCGCGCCGACACGCTGGTCACTCCGCTCAACGACAGCTTCGTCGATTTTGACCTGATCGGCCAGGTCGATCCGGAGAATTTCAAGGTCCGCCGCCTGAGCTTCTATGCCGAGCTGATCTGGGAAGCCCGCAAGGCGCGCGCGAAGACCGACGGGATCGAGATCGACTGGGTGGTCCTACGCAACCGCACCCAGCAGACCGATGCGCGCAACAAGCGCAGGCTCGATGCCGCGCTCGCCGAATTGTCGAAACGCGTCGGCTTCCGCTATGTCCAGGGCCTGTCCGAGCGCGTGGTCTATCGCGAACTCTTCCCCTCGGGCCTCACGCTGCTCGACAAGGGCCATCTCGCGGACCTCGGCACCAGCCACATCATCGCGCGGCAGGAATTGCGCGAGATGGTCTCCGCGCTCAACCTGCCGGGCGTGGGCAGCCGCTCGCCGGAACGGCAGCCGCAGCTGATCTGATCAGGGCTTTTTCATCAGCTTGAGCGTCATCGCGGTCATCGCCTCGGCAGCGGTCGCGATGACGGTATCGGCCTCGGGCGCCCAGAACGGGCTGTGCAGCGAGGGCATTTCAATGCCCTCCTTCTTCGCCTTGGTATATTCTCCCAAAGGCACCCCGCCGACCCAGAAGATCATGCTCTTGATGTTGTCGGGATCGGCCCGGTAGAAACGGCTGAAATCCTCGCCGCCCATCGATGGCGCGACCTGCGCGACGCGCTGTTCGCCGAACCGGCCTTTGAGGAAAGTGCCGATCTCGGTGGTGAATTCGGGGCTGTTATAGACCGCCGGGGTGAAGGTATCGGCAAGCTTGACCTCGGGCATCCTGTCCTCGGGCACGCCCGCGGCAATCGCCTCTCCCTTCGCGATCCGCTTGATCCCGTCGAGGATCTTCGCGCGGGTCTCGTCCGAATAGCTGCGCACGGTCAGCAGCAGCGTCGCCTCGTCCGAGATGATATTGTGCTTGGCGCCTGCCTGGAAGCTGCCCACGGTGACCACGGCAGCATCCTGCGGATCGAGCTCGCGGCTGATCAGCGTCTGCAGCGTGGTGACGATGCGCGCGGCGAGCACAATCGGGTCCTTGGTCGATTGCGGATAGGCGCCGTGCCCGCCCAGACCCTTCACCTTGATGTCGACGCTGTCGACATTGGCGAGCGCGAAGCCCGGCGTATAGCCGATGAAACCGGCCGGGGCCTGCGCGGCATCGTGAAAGCCCAGCACATATTGCGGCTTGGGAAAGCGCGTGAACAGCCCGTCATTGAGCATCGCGACCGCGCCCGAGCCGATCTCCTCCGCCGGCTGCAGGATCATCACCAGCGTGCCCGACCATTCGGCCTTGCGCTTGACCAGCTGCCGCGCGGTGGCGACCCAGCCGGTCATGTGCGTGTCGTGGCCGCAGGCGTGCATCACCCCGGTCTCGATCCCCGCCGGGCTCATCGCGCGCACCTTGCTGGCAAAGGGCAGCCCGGTCTGTTCGACCACCGGCAGCCCGTCCATATCAGCGCGCAGCATTACCACCGGGCCGGGGCCGTTCTTCATCACCGCGACCACGCCGGTCTTGCCGACGCCCTCGGTCACCTCGAAACCCAGCCTGCGCGCTTCGACGGCGAGCTTCTTGGCGGTGCGCACTTCCTGGAAGCTCAGTTCCGGATTGGCGTGCAGGTCGCGGTACAGGTCCATCAGCCCGGGCATATCGGCGGCGATATCGGCACGGACCGTGTCCTGCGCAGCGAGCGGCGTAGCTGCGACAAGCGCGAGGGCGGATGCGGCAACAGCGCGCGCGAGAAACTTGGCGACCGGCATGAGTGTCTCCCCAGACATGTGTTGGGGTCAGGCTAACGCCTTGATGCGGTTACGCCAATGGGTTTCCGCCCGTCATTCCCGCGAACGCGGGAATCCCGCTTTTGCGTATCCGGGGAAATGGAAAGCGGGCCCCCGCCTTCGCGGGGGTGACGACGAGGGCGGCCCTTATTTCACGGGCCGCAGATCGATAATGTCCATCGTCGATTCGTAATAGGGCCGCGGAAAGACGATCCGCCAGCGATCCTTGCCGATCCGTTCGACCGTGCCCGCCAGGTCGCGCTCCTTGTCCTGGCCATAAGGCACAAGCCCGGCATCGTCGCCGAGCATCAGCGACCCCAGGAACACGCCGCTGCGCTTCGTGTCCGCATGGATATAGCCGACCGGGCGCTGCGATCCGGTGAGCTTGACGAACTGCCTCTTGTCGCCAGTGCCATAGATGGCGCAGACGAAATCGGGATAGGCCACGAACGCCAGATACTGCCCGCCCAGCTTGTGCGTCGCGCACCGGTATTTGCCCTCCGGCGGCAGCGGGTCGGCAAGGCGCGTGTCCGGATCGTAGAGCAGCGGATTCTTCGCCAGCTCGCCCGCATATTCGGACGCGCGCACCTCTTTCAGCGCGGCGACGAAGGTCGCATCGCGCTGCTTCAGGCGCGCGGCATCGGCGGGGGTGGCGACATCCTGCCAGCGCTCGGCGATCGCCGCGCCGCTTGCCGACAGCAGCGCCATTGCCGCCAGTGTCTTCCATCCGAATTGCATCGAGCCTCTCCCGCTTGGCTATTTGTGCGGCGCAAGGTCGAACGCGGCGGTCTTTCCGTCTAGAATGTTCTGCGCCAGGATGTCGCCCTTCTGCATTGTCGCGCGCACCGCGTCTATGCCCTGCTGCCAGTGCACTTCCATCGTCGCGCGCGAGAATTCGAAATCGCGCATCCCGCTCTCCCATTTCTGCACCTTGTAGATCAGGTGCACGATGTTGACCGCATTGTCGGTCACCAGTGCCCGCACGCGCTGCACATCGGGTTGGCTGCACATGTCGGCAGGCAACATCGACAGCACGTTGCGCAGCGCCGCATGCTCCTTGCGCAGCTTGAGATAATAATCGGTCACCTGGCGGGTGCGGCTCGAATAGCGGATGTCCTTCTCGCGGCTCATGACATCGGCGAACTTGGTCGGCACCTCGCCCTTGGCGGGGAAGAGATCGACCTGGAAGGCGAGCATGTCGCTGGTCTGGTTCTCGAGCACATAGGCCAGCGGCGTGTTGCTGACCAAACCGCCGTCCCAGTAATATTTGCCGTTGATCTCGATCGGCGGAAAGCCCGGCGGCAGCGCGCCGGAGGCCAGGATATGCCGCGCGTCGATGGTCTGCGGGCCTTGCGGATCGCGCGTGTCGAAATAATAGAAATTGCCCGATTCCACGTTCACCGCGCCGACCGAAAAGCGCACCGGCCCGTTGTTGAGCCTGTCCCAATCGACGAACCGATCGAGCGTCTTGGCCATCTCGCTGGTATCGTACATGCTGACCGCCGCCGGCGTGCCCGGCCAGGCCATTGGCGCAGGGATCAGGTGCGGGCGGAAGAAACCCGGCACGCCAACCGTGGCAGCCGCAGCAGCGCCTGCAAAATGGTTTATCTCGCGCAGCGCGTCGCTGTCTCCCCAGACGAAATTGGGAGAGCCCGAAGTTACCAGTTCCCAGAACTCGCGCAGCCGCTGGCATGCGACTT
This sequence comes from Blastomonas sp. CCH1-A6, assembly GCF_001556365.1. Taxonomy (NCBI): domain Bacteria; kingdom Pseudomonadati; phylum Pseudomonadota; class Alphaproteobacteria; order Sphingomonadales; family Blastomonadaceae; genus Blastomonas; species Blastomonas sp. CCH1-A6. The sequence goes on from NZ_LSIS01000274.1 coordinate 5,432, forward strand.
GCGGCTCGTTGCCCGCGATGATCGCCGAGTTGATCGCGCCGATCGAGATGCCCGCGACCCAGTCGATCCGTACATTCTGACGCACCAGTTCGCTGAACACGCCCGCCTGATACGAGCCGAGCGCGCCGCCGCCCTGCAGCAGCAAGGCGACCGTCGGCGGCAAAGGCACCGCGGCCGATTGCAGGTCCATCTGTTCGAGCGATGCGGGCATTCCAGTTTCTCCAGGGCATGGGGCAGCGCATTTATGCCGCACTGCACAATAGACCAGTTCGGGAAAAAATCGATGGTGCTAAATCGCACCTTCCGGTGTTACTGTTCGAAGCCAAGCCGCAAAAGGGAACAGCGCCGGTCATGAAGCTCGACGATTATCGCACCAGCGACAATATTTCCGATCAGCGCGGCGGTGGCGGCGGCGGCTTCAACCTTCCCATCGGCGGCGGCAAGATGGGGATCGGCACGGTCATCATCCTGGGCATCGCGGCCCTGGTCTTCGGCATCAACCCCATGGACCTGATGCAGGGCGGCGGCCTGCCCGGCGGCGCGCCTGTCCAGACCCAGCAGGGCGGACAGAATGCCGCGCAGAGCTGCGCGGTCGATGAAAAGAGCAAGTTCAGCTGCCAGGTACTCGCCAGCACCGAGGACACCTGGGGCGCGATCTTCCGCGAACAGGGGCAGCAATATCAGCCCGCCACGCTGACCTTCTATGACCGCAACGGCCGCTCTGGCTGCGGCGCGGCGCAGAGTGCAATGGGGCCATTCTACTGCCCGGCGGACAATGGGATCTATCTCGACACCAGCTTTTTCGACGAGCTCGCCACGCGCTTCCAGGCGGCGGGAGATTTCGCCCAGGCCTATGTCATCGCGCACGAGGTCGGCCATCATATCCAGACGATCACCGGGCGCTCGAACGAGGTCCGCCGCGCGCAACAGGCAGCGAGTGAGGCTGAAGGCAACGAGTTGCAGGTGCGCATGGAGCTGGAGGCGGACTGCTATGCCGGGGTGTGGGCGGCGCGCAACCGCGACCGGATCGAGCCGGGCGATATCGAGGAAGGGCTGACCGCCGCCAATGCCATCGGCGACGATACGCTGCAAAAGGCGGCAGGACGCAGGCCCGTTCCGGAAAGCTTCACGCACGGCACCTCGGCCCAGCGCATGGCCTGGCTCAAGAAGGGGCTGACAACCGGTGATCCGGCGCAGTGCGACACCTTCAGCGCGGCACGGTTGTAACTGGGCGCATCGTTTGCCGGTATGATGCGTATGCGCTGAGACGGGCGTCGCATGCGACGCCGATGCAACAGGGGAAGAACCATGCGCTACACCGTTACCGCCATCGCCACGCTCGCACTTCTGGGCACAGCCCTGCCCGCCGCTGCCCAGAATCAGGCGGCCGATCGCCCCAAGACCACTGAGAAAATGGCCGAGGATGTCGTCACCCAGCCGGCGCAGGATGTCGGCATCGACAAGAAGGACATTCCGGAAAATCTGCTGCGCATCCAGGACAAGCCCTATTCGCTCGCGGGCATCAAGAGCTGCGCGCAGATCCGCAGCGCCATTGGCGACATGGACGCGGTGCTGGGCGAGGATCTCGATGTCGTCAACGAGGCCAGCCGCGACGAGAAGCGCAAGGCAACCGCGGGCCGGGTCGGCGGCATCATCGTCAATTCGATCATCCCGTTCCGCGGCGTGATCCGCGAGATTTCGGGCGCGGCCGCGCAGGAGCGGCGGTACAATGCTGCCGTCTATGCCGGCGTCGTGCGGCGCAGCTTCCTCAAGGGCGTCGGCCTGCAACGCGGCTGCAAATATCCTTCCGCCCCCGAGCCGAATGCAGTGAAGTGACTTGCTTCAAAATCCTCACCCTTTAGGGGAGGTGGCTCGCCGCAGGTGAGACGGAGGGGAAGCGTCCGGCAGTTGCGCGGAGCGAAACACAATCCCGCTGCCCCTCCACCGCTTAGCGGTCCCACTCCCCGTTCCGGGGAGGATTTTTAGGGGGGCACAACATGCGACGTTTTCCGGTGCGACGGCTGGGCGATTGCCACACGGTCGATGATTTCCGCGAGCTCGCGCGCAAAAAGCTGCCCTATCCGGTCTTCCATTACATCGACGGGGCCGCCGATGACGAGGTAACCCGCAACCGCAACACTCAGGCCTATGAAGACTGCGATCTCGTTCCCAATGTGCTCGCGGGCGTTGCCGATATCGACATGTCGACCACGCTGATGGGCCGCAAGATCGACATGCCGCTGTTCCTCTCCCCCACCGCATTGCAGCGGCTGTTCCACTGGCGCGGCGAGAAGGCGGTGGGCGCGGCCGCCGAGAAGTTCGGCACGTTCTTCGGCATTTCCTCGCTCGCCACGGTGAGCCTCGCGGAGATTGGCGAGAGCATTTCGAGCCCCAAGCTGTTCCAGCTCTATGTCCACAAGGACAAGGGGCTAAACGCCGCGCTGATCCAGGCGGCCAAGGATGCGAAGTTCGATGCGCTGGCGCTGACGGTGGATACGATCGTGTCGGGCAAGCGCGAGCGCTGCCTGCATACCGGCTTCACCTCGCCGCCGCGCCTGACGCCGTCTTCGGCGATCAGCTTCGCGACGCATCCCGGCTGGACGCTCAACTATCTGGGGCGGGAGCGCTTCTCGCTTCCGAACCTCGAAAGCCATGTCGCCGCAGGCACCGATGCCGCGATCTCGGTCGCCGACTATTTCAACACCATGCTCGACCAGAACATGGACTGGGCGATGGCCGAGCAGATCCGCAGCCAATGGGGCGGCCCCTTCTGCCTCAAGGGCGTGATGAGCGTCGAGGATGCGCGCCGCGCGGTCGATATCGGCGCAACCGCGATCATGGTCTCCAACCATGGCGGGCGGCAGCTCGATGGCAGCCGCGCCCCGTTCGACCAGCTCGCCGAAATCGTCGATGCGGTCGGCGACCGGATCGAGGTGATCTGCGATGGCGGCATCACACGCGGCACGCATGTGCTGAAAGCGCTCAGCGTCGGGGCCAAGGCCTGTTCGGGCGGGCGGCTGTATCTCTATGCGCTCGCCGCCGGCGGGCAGCGCGGGGTCGAGCGGACGCTCGCCAATCTGCGCGGCGAGATCGAGCGCGGCATGAAGCTGATGGGCGTTACCCGGCTCGACCAGCTTGGCCGGGGCAATCTGCGCTGGCGGTGACTATTTGGGGCGGCCGACCTCACCGGTCGCGCTGATCACGACGCGGTCGCTGTTCGAGCCGCGCGCCAGTACCACGGTGACGGACCGGTTGGGCAGGCCGGTTGCATCGAACCAGAAGCGCGCACGGCCCTGATCCTCGGGCTTCTGCTCGCCTTCATCCGTATCGCCCTCGATCCGCGCGATCGTGCCCGGCTTCCAGTCCTGGCTGGGCAGGGTGCGCGCATCGAGCGGCACCCAGGCGCGGTCCTGCCGCGCATCGAAGCCATAACCGGATGGCGCGATCCACACCGCGATCGGGCGCGCGCTCACCACCGCCTCGTCGCGCGCCCGATCGCGGTGTGG
>NZ_LSIS01000275.1:0-1223 GCF_001556365.1 Blastomonas sp. CCH1-A6
TATCGATGCCGATCGACACCGCCGCTTTGGAGCACGTGTAGCGGCGGTGTCGATCAGCTTGCGACCAAGTATGTCGGCAGACCTAGGGTCAGGACTCGTTGACCATAGCGAACAGCGATGGCCGACGCACCAGGAAGCGAAGCGCCACTTGGCGTGCGGTCGCGCCGTGGCTGGCCGCGATCTCCTCCAGCACGCGCCCGCCAGGGGTGCGCGGGCCGGGGAAGTCGCCCTGGCCGAACGGGCTGTCGGCGCCCGGCCGCGCGAACTTCCCATGATTTAGGCCCAGGACGCCTTCCGTGGAGCTCGAGGCGCTACCATCGGAACAAGGAGAGAAAAGATGCACAAGGCACTGTTCGTAGGCATTGAAGCCGGGCCGACCCACCAGGAAGATGCCGCTGAATTCCTCCGGGGTGCGCTGGAGCCGGTCGAGCATGAGCAGGACACGCGGCACTGGTACGCGCTGCGCTTTGGCCCCGCCGACTTCGCCATCTTCGATACCTTCCCCGGCAATGCCGGCCGGCTGAAGCATCTGTTCGGCACGGTCGGCCGGGCGCTGGTCGTGAAGACCTTCACCATCCTCAACGGATTGCCGGAGATCGAGCCGGCCGACATCCTCGCCCTCAAGGTGCCGGCGGCGGACGCCCTGCCGCGCTTGGCCCTGCATGTTCCGCTTGAAGCACGGGACGGTGCGGAGGAAGAGGTTGCCCGCTTCCTCCAAGGAGCCCGATCGGCCGTGGAGCGGGAGCCTGGCACCCTGTCGTGGTACGCTCTGCGTCTCGGAAAGACTCGGTTCGCCATCCTCGATACCTTCGCCGACGAGGCAGGGCGCGAGACGCATCTGTCGGGCGAAATCGGCACGGCGCTATCCGGAAGCGCTGCTTCGCTGTTCGCCGAGCCTCCCCAGATCCACCGCGCACAAATCTTGGCGTTCAAGATTGCATCCGCTGGTGATGAGGAGAGGACGAGCAGGAACACGTCGGTCGCGCGGCCCCTTGAGAGAGGGACAGTCTGATGGACACGAAGCAGAAGGTGCTCGTTGGAGCGGCCGTCGCCAGCACCGCGGCAGCCGGGGCCGCGTTCGCGTTCAAGTCCGCGGGCACGGATTCGAAGCTCACCAAGGTCGCGTGTCCGCCGTCAGCACCAATGGCACAGATTTGAGGTTGTGATTTAAGGAGGATCTGGGCTTCGTCGTAGTGACGAAGGAACGAAGATGAAGCCCAGAT
>NZ_LSIS01000276.1:0-9692 GCF_001556365.1 Blastomonas sp. CCH1-A6
GCCGACGACCACCAGCGTCGGCGTCTTCACATTGGCGACCAGCGACAGCGGCGAGCGCGCCCAGTAGCTCGCCTGGTCTTCCCAGGGCAGCTTGCCGAACCAGTATTTCGCAAAAAAGGCCGGGCCATCGGCGGTCAGGGCCTGGCTGGTCCAGTTGATCACAGGCTTCTGGGTGGCCGCGGCCTTGAACCGCGTCGTCTTGCCCACGATCCAGCTGGTCAGCACCCCGCCGCCTGAACCGCCCGTGACGAACAACTGGTCGGGATCGACAACGCCATCGGCAATCGCCTTGTCGACCATCGAGATCAGATCGTCATAGTCATTGCCCGGATAGGCATGGTGGATGAGGTTGGCGAATTCCGCGCCATAGCTGGTCGATCCGCGCGGATTGACCGAGAGCACGGCATAGCCTGCAGCGGCATAGAGCTGGTTGTCGGTCGAGAAATGCGGGCCATAGGCAGCGAAGGGTCCGCCATGGATTTCCAGCACCAGCGGCACGCGCTGCCCGGCTGCATAGCCCGGCGGCAGGGTCAGCCAGCCTTCGATCTCGCGGCCATCGAACGACGAGGCGACGGTCATCTTGCGCACTTCGCCCAGCCGCTTCGATGCCATGAGTGACTGGTTGAGCCGGGTGAGCATCCGCGTCCTGCCCCCGTTCGCCAGCATGACATCGGCAGGCTTGGTCGCATTGCCGCCCGAATAGGCGATCGTACCGTTCTTCGCGACGCTGAACGATCCGCCCGAATAGGGCCGGTCGAGCGCCGGGCCGGTCAGCCCGCGCACGATCTCGCGCACCGATCCGTCGAGGCCGATGCGCGCGACCAGCGTTTCGCCATGATCGTCATATTGCGCGATCAGCGCCTGGCCGTCGGGGGCCCAGACGATGCTGTCGATGCTGCGGTCGAGCGACGGGGCCACCGCTCGTTTGCCGCTGCCGTCGCGGTTCATCACATAGGCCTGCGCGTTGTGATAGCCGAGCAGCTTGTCGTCGAAACCGAGATAGGCGATTCTGCTGCCATCGGGCGAGACGACGGGCGAAGCGTCGGGCCCATCGCGATCGGTCAGCGCGGTGATGCTGCCGGTGGCGATGTCGAGCGCATAGATCTCGGCGTCCTGCGGGTCGTTCTCCCAGTTGGGCGAGCGGTTGCCACTGAAATAGAGCGTCTGCCCGTCCTTGCTCCAGGTCAGGCCGCCGCCGTCATGATAATCGCCGAAGCTCAGCTGGCGGGGCGCGCCGCCGGTGGCGGGCACGACGAAGATCTTGTCGAAACCGGGCTTGAGATAGCCCGCACCATCGGCGCGATAGGTCAGCAGGTCATAGGTCTCGAGCGGCGCAGACCAGGTCGCACCCTCGGGCTTTTCGGGCGCCTTGCCGAGCTTCAGACCCTCGGCGGGCACGAACATCGTGTACGCGACCTGGCTGCCATCGGGCGACCAGGCGATATTGCCGGGGCTTTCGGGAAGCCCCGTGATCCGCACCGACTGGCCGGTGCCGACCCAGCGGACATAAAGCTGCGGCGCGCCGCCCTCGGCCGTCGAGACATAGGCCAGGCGCTTGCCGTCGGGCGACCAGCGCGGCTGGCTGTGACTGCCGGGTCCGGCGGCAAGCGGGGTCAGTTCGCCGCTGGCATTGTCGATCAGCCAGATCGACGAGACCGCCTTGTCGCTCATCACGTCATTGGCGCGGCGCACGAACGCGGTCCTGCTGCCATCGGGCGAGATCTGCGGATCGGCGGCGACCTCGAGCGAGAACAGGTCCTGCCCGGTCAGCCGCGTATCGGGCACATTCTGCGCCAGCAGGGGGGCGGGGCTGGCACAAGCAAGCAACAGGGCGGCAAGACGGATCGTGCGCATGGGGCAGGCTTTCTATTGGAAGAACAAGGGCTTGGATGGGTGTCTAGCGCGGATCGTGCGCCCGGTTGCGGCCCGCGTCAAGCCTGTCGCTCGCCCTTGCGGAAAGGCAGCATCTCGGTCAGCATCTCGCGATCGGCAGCGACTGCGGCGCGCTCGCGCTCGAGGAAATCGGCGACCGCGCGGCGAAATCCTGGATCGGGGAGATAATGTGCCGACCAGGTGAGCTCGGGCGCATAGCCGCGCGCCATCTTGTGCCCGCCCTGCGCGCCTGCCTCGACGCGTTTGAGGCCGCGCGCTAGCGCCGCGTCGATCGCCTGATAATAGCAGAGCTCGAAATGCAGGAACGGCTTGTCGACGGTGCAGCCCCAATAGCGGCCATAGAGCGTGTCGCTGCCGATGAAGTTGAGCGCGCCGGCGATCGGGTGACCTTCGACCTGGGCCAGGATCAGCAGGATGCGGTCGGCCATATTCCGGCCCATCAGGCTGAACGCCTCTCGGGTCAGGTACGGATGGCCCCATTTGCGCGCGCCGGTATCCTGGTAGAAGATCCAGAACGCATCCCAATGCGCCTCGGTGATGGCGTCGCCGGTCAGGTGGACGATCTCCACACCTTCCTGCGCCCTGGCCCGTTCCTTGCGCAGATCCTTGCGCTTGCGCGAGGTGAGCGAGCCGAGAAAGCCCTCGAAATCGCCATAGCCGTCGTCATGCCAGTGGAATTGCGTGTCCGACCGCATCAGCCAGCCCGCCTGTTCGAACAGCGGCAGCTGCGCAGGCTCGATAAAGGTCGCGTGGACCGAGGACAGGCCGTTCTGGTCGGCAAGATTTTCGGCCGCGCTCAGGATCGCAGGTGCCCATTGCGGATCCGCGAGCAGCAGGCGCGGACCGGTTGCAGGCGTGAACGGCACCGAAATCTGCAGCTTGGGATAATAGTGCCCGCCGGCATTCTCCCAGGCATGCGCCCAGCTATGGTCGAAGACATATTCGCCCTGGCTGTGGCTCTTCAGATAGGCGGGCAGCGCGGCGACCAGCCGGCCATCCTCGCCTTTGATCGTGATCGGCGCGGGGTTCCACCCCGTACCGCGCCCGACGCTGCCCGATTGCTCGAGCAGGCTGAGAAAGGCGTGGCTGACAAACGGATTGTCGGGTCCGGCCAGCGCATCCCATTGCGCCGCATCCAGCGCGGCAATGCTGCGACCGACCTCGGCGGTGATCGCACGCTCGCTCATGGCTGGGGCTGGCCTCGCTCGTAAATCGGTGCGTCGGCATATTCCGCCGCGATCGCGTACTGCTCGTCGGTGCGCACGGTCCAGGTCAGCACCGGCAGGCCTCGCGCGCGCTGGGCGGTCGCGAAGCTGCTTGGCAGGTCGCGAATGTCGTAGGCGAGGAAATCGGGCTTGGCCTGCCACAGGTCGCGATGGTGGCGCAGATTGCCCTTCCAGCCGCGTGCCTCCTCTTCGGTGATGACCAGGCCACGGGTGATGTGCTTGGCCTGGCGCCGGAACCAGGCGCTGACGGCAGGATCGAAGCTCATCACCGCCGCCTTGCCGCCATAGCCTTCCAGCGCGCGGCGTACCGCGAGGCACAGGGGCGCGACATGGCCGCTTTCGGTCTTGATCTCGATCAGGATCGGCGCGCGACCGCGCACCACGCCCAGCACCGCGCCCAGCTCCGCAATCGCGCCATTCTGGCCGAGCAGGCGGATTTGCGTCAGTTCCGCCGCCGTCTTGCTGGCGACCCGGCCCTGCGCCAGCGTCAGCCGACCGAGCGAGAAGTCGTGGAACACCACCGCGCGGTTGTCGACGCTGCGCTGGACATCGCATTCGATGCCATGACCTGCCGCGATCGCCGCGGTGAAGGCGGGCAGGGCGTTTTCCAGCACCGGGCCATCCCACATGCCGTCATGCAGGCCGCGATGGGCATAAGGCTGCTCGCCCAGCCAGGCGATGCGTCGCTGCGCTGGCGCGGGGGCCAGCCAGCGGTCAAGCAGGCCGAACGGCGACAATGGCATCGATCTCCACCGCAGCGCCCAGCGGCAGCACCGGTACGCCGACGGCGCTGCGCGCGTGCTGACCTGCGGGGCCGAACACCTGCACCATCAGGTCCGATGCGCCATTGGCGACCTTGGGCTGCGCATTGAATTCGGGGGTGCTCGAAATGAACGCGCCGAGCTTGACGATCCGCTCGACCCGGTCGAGCGAGCCCAGCGCCGCCTTCATCTGCGCGATCAGCATGATGCCGCAGGCGCGCGCGGCGGCTTCGCCCTGCTCGAGCGAGACATTCTCGCCGAGCCGTCCGGTGACGACCTTGCTGTCGATAAAGGGCAGCTGGCCCGAGATATAGAGCAGGCCGCCCACCTCGACCGCCGGGACATAGGACGCGACGGGTGCAGCGGGCTGGGGCAGTTCGACGCCCAGTTCGGCAAGTTTCTGTTCGATCGTATCGGTCATGGTCGTTTCAAGTCCTGCAGGAAAAGGGGATCAGGCGGCGGCCGGGATGCCGGGCGCCTGTGCGCCGTGTGCGAAGCGCTCGAGGATCCAGGCGAGCGCCTCGTCCCAACGGTCGATGCGTGCATGGGCGTGCCCGGCATTGGCAGCGCAGGCGATATGTGGCGCCAGGCCCTCTTCGCCCACCATGTGCAGCCGCCAGACATGCGGCACATGCTCGGCGGCGGATTCGTGATGCTGGGGCAGGTCATCGACAAAGATCGCGACGCTGGGATTGTGTTCCTCGACGATGCGCTTGAGCGGCTCGCCCTTCGGCCCCTGGTTGCACACCACGCGGTGGTGGAGGCCGAACCGCGCGAGCTGCTCGCTGCGCGCCTGCTGGCGGTTATCCATCAGATTGGTCAGCACGACGATATCGGCATGCTCGCCGATAGCCTTCAGCGCCTCGACCGCCCCCGTGATGGGCGTCTGGCGGTGCATCTCGGTATCGAAAAATGCACCCAGCAGCGGCCAGATATCGCCAGGCTTCACCGCCTCGCGCGTCTTGCGGTCGATCAAGGCCTTGGCAAAATCGCCGCCCGAAAAGTCGAAATCGATATCATGTTCCTCGTCCAGCCACGCCTTGAACGGCGCGACCATGTACAGCAGCACCTCGTCGCAATCGGTGACCAGCAGGGGGCGGGAAGGGGAATTCGTCGCGCTCATCAATACTCCATCTCGTTCAATGCTGGCGTTCCAGCTCGATCCGCGCATTGACCAGCCGTACCGGCGTCGTGCCGATCGCATCTGCCGCCGCCACCAGATCGGCCTCATAGCCCTCCAGATAGCGGATGATCTCGGACAGGATGCGCGGGCTGTTGGCCCCTTCGCGCAGGTCTTCCGCCGTCATGCCGGTCAGCGCCAGCAACCGCGAAGCGCGGTCCTGATCAACGAGCAGCCATCCCAGTGCCATCAGCGCGAGAGTGGCTGCGTCATCCTTTCCGTGCTCGCCTGCACCGATTGTGTCGCCCACGGCTTTCGCCTACATCCCCAGTTGTTATCAACGCCCCCGGATAGTTCGACCCGGCAGAATTGGATAAGCGGTTCAGTGGCAAAAAGAGTGCTGGTTGTCGAGGACAACGACCTTAATCGCAAACTTTTCTGCGATCTGCTCAGCGCACACGGCTTCGCGGTCGAGGGGCTGGCCGATGGCCGCGAGGTGATGGAGCGCGCGCGCCAGTTCGTGCCGGGGCTGATCATCATGGACATCCAGCTGCCGCATGTCAGCGGGCTGGAACTGATCGAGGCGATCAAGGCCGACCGCGACCTGCGCCTGATCCCGATCATGGCGGTGACGGCCTATGCCGGCAAGGGCGACGAGGACCGCATCCGCGCCGCCGGGGCCGAGGGTTATGTGTCCAAGCCCGTCTCGATCGGACCGTTCATGGCGGCGGTGAACGCGCTCGTCTGAGCCGCGCCCACCGCCTGCATGTCCGTCAGATCCGCTCGATGATGATCGCAGGCGCCATGCCGCCCGCCGCGCACATCGTGATCAGGCCATAGCGGCCGCCCGAACGCTCGAGCTCGTCGAGCGCGGTGCCGATCAGCATCGATCCGGTCGCCCCGATGGGATGACCCAGCGCCATCGCGCCGCCGTTGATGTTCACCTTCTCGCGGTCGAGATCGAGGTCGCGGATGAACTTTTCGGCGACCACGGCGAAGGCTTCGTTGATTTCCCAGACGTCGATATCGTCCTTGGAAAGGCCAGCGCGCTCGAGCGCCTTCTTGGCCGCAGGGACGGGCGCGTTGAGCATCAGCGTCGGGTCATCGCCCATGTTGACATAGGTAACGACGCGCGCGCGGGGCTTGAGGCCGTGCTTGTCGGCATAATCCTTCGAGGTCAGCAACAGCGCGGCGGCGCCGTCGACCACGCCCGAGCTGTTGCCCGCGTGATGGACATGTTCGATCTTGAGATCGGGATAGCGGCGGTTGATCTGCTTGCGGAAGGTGGTGCCGCCGATCTCGAAATCGGCCATGCCGGCAAAGGCGGGCTTCAGCGCGGCCAGGCTTTCGGCGGTGGTATCGGGCCGGGGGAATTCTTCCTTGTCGAGCGCGACGCTGCCGTCGGGATTGTGCACCGGCACCACCGACTTGTCGAACCGGCCCTCGGCGATCGCGCGCGCGGCGCGCTGCTGGCTGACCAGCGCCAGCGCATCGAGATCCTCGCGCGAAATCCCCTCCATCGAGGCGATGGCATCGCCGCAAACGCCCTGGTGCGATTGCGGATGCAGTTCGTCCAGCGCCGGGTTGTGCGATCCCATCAGCGGCGGCGGCATGCCGGCATTGGCTTCGGCGGCGGCGACGACCTGGGTATAGCTCATCATCTCGGTGCCGCCGGCGATGACGCAGTCTTCCATGCCCGACATGATCGCAGCGGTCGCAAGGTTCACCGAGGTGATGCCGCCGCCGCAGAACCGGTCCAGCGTCATGCCGCTCGCCTTGATGTCATAGCCCGCCGCCAGCGCCGCCATACGGCCAAGATCGCCGCCCTGCTTGCCCTTCTGCGTCGAGGTCGACCAGATCACGTCGTCGACGGTGGCGGTGTCGAGGCCGTTGCGCTCCTTGATCGCCCTGAGCACGGTGGCGGCGAGATCCTGCGGGTGCAGGTGCGACAGCGCGCCCTTGCCGGGCTTGCCGACCCCGCGCGGGGTGCGGACGGCATCGATGATATAGGCTTCGGCCATGTTCAGGCTCCTCTCCAACTGGTTTAATCGCTCGGTTAAACCAGTCAGGAGCGCCCGGCAAGCCTATTCCAGCGTCTCGAGCATTTCGTTGCTCTCGAGCCAACTCGCCTCGACCTCTGCCAGTTCGTCCGCGATCTTCGAGCGACGGCGCGAGAGCTCGCTCATCGTCAGCTTGGCCAGTTCGCCGCTCGCCGAAGAGGGATCGAACATCGCGCGGTCGATGTCGCTCATCCTCGCCTGGAGCGTCGCGATCTGCTTTTCGGCCGCGCTGACCTTGGCGCGGACCTGGCGCAGCTGTTCGCGGCGTTCGGCCTCGGCCTTCTTGTCCTTTTTCGCCTTGGGCTTCGCCTCGCCCTTGGGCTGGTTCACCCCCAGGATGAAGTCGATATAGTCGTCCATGCTGCCCGCATATTCGGTGGCGGTACCGTTATCGACCAGCACCAGCCGGTCGGCGGTCAGCTCGACCATGTGACGGTCGTGGCTGATCAGCAGCACCGCGCCCGAATAGTCGTTGAGCGCCTGGACCAGCGCCTCGCGCGCATCGACGTCGAGATGGTTGGTCGGCTCGTCGAGGATCAGCAGGTGCGGCGCATCGCGGGTGATCAGCGCCAGCGCCAGCCGCGCGCGCTCGCCACCCGACAGGGTGCCGACCTGCGATGTCGCGCGGTTGCCCGAAAAGCCGAACCGGCCGAGCTGTGCGCGCACCGCCGCCGGGGTCTTGCCCTGCATCGCGCGGGTCATCTGTTCGAGCGGGGTGCTGTCCGCCTCCAGCTCCTCGACCTGATACTGCGTGAAATAGCCCACCTGCATCTTGCCCGCGGTGTTCATCGCGCCGTCCATCGGCGCGAGCTGCGCGGCAAGGAGGCGCGCGAGCGTGGTCTTGCCGTTGCCGTTGCGGCCGAGCAATGCGACCCGGTCGTCGGGATCGATGCGCAGGTTCAGCCGCTGCAAAATCGGCTTGGCCTCGGCATAGCCCACCGCTGCCAGATCGAGCGTGATCAATGGCGGCTTGAGCTCTGAGGGGCTCGGGAAATCGAAGCTCAGCGACGGGTCTTCGATCAATGCGGTGATCGGCTGCATCTTGGCGAGCATTTTCGCGCGCGACTGGGCCTGCTTTGCGGTGGAGGCGCGGGCCGAGTTGCGCGCGATATAATCCTGCAGCTTGGCGCGCTGGGCGTCCTGCGCCTGCTTGGCGGCGGCGAGCTGCGCCGCGCGTTCGGCGCGCTGGCGCTCGAAACTGTCATAGCCGCCGGGATAGAGCGTCACCTTGCCGCCCTGTAGGTGCAGGATATGGTCGACGACATTGTTGAGCAGGTCGCGCTCGTGGCTGATTACGATCAGCGTGGCGGGATAGGCCTTGAGGAAATTCTCCAGCCACACCGTCGCTTCGAGGTCGAGATGGTTCGACGGTTCGTCGAGAAGGAGCACGTCGGGCTGCGAGAACAGCAGCGCGCCCAGCGCGACGCGCATCTTCCAGCCGCCCGAAAAGCTGTCGAGCGGGCGGTTCTGCATCTCCTCGTCGAAGCCTAGGCCGGTGAGGATGATCGCCGCGCGCGAGGGCGCGCTGTACGCGTCGATCGCGAGCAGGCGTTCGTGCACATCGCCCAGCCGGTCGGGATCGGTGCAGGTCTCAGCCTCCTCGAGCAGGGTGGTGCGCTCGACATCGGCGGCGAGCACGGTATCGAGCGGCGTCCTGTCGCCATGCGGTGCTTCCTGCGCGACATAACCCAGCCGTGCGAGCCGGGGCATCTCGATCTCGCCGTCATCGGGCTCGAGCTCGCCGATCATCACCTTCATCAGCGTCGACTTGCCTGCGCCGTTGCGGCCGATCAGGCCGACACGACTGCCCGGCGGGATCGCCGCCGTCGCGCCGTCCAATATGGTGCGGCCGCCCAGGCGCACGGTGATGTTGTTCATCGAAAGCATGGGCTGCGCCTATCAGCAGACGCGCCATTCGCCAAGCGGTCCGATGCTGCGCCGCAGCGAAAAGGCTTGCACCCGCATGAACGGGGTGCGCGATCCGATACACTTTGCGACACTTTTGCCGCGCGCAAGGCAAATCTGTGCGACAATAGCGGGCTAGAACAGCGGTCATGGGAGCCGCTTCGGACCATGATCTGCCCCCTGCTAGCCTGGTCCGGAGCGGCTTCCGCCCCCAAGACGGAATTGAAGGAATGCCCCCCATGAAGAAGACCCTCATTGCCGGCGCTGCGCTGGCTGCAATGCTCACCGGCAGCATGGCGCTGGCGCAGCCCGCCCCTGGCCAGAAGCGCGGACCCGATGCCAATCAGGACGGCGTCGTCACGCAGGAAGAGGCGCGCGCGCAGGCTGCGAAAATGTTCGAACGCATCGATTTCAACAAGGACGGCAAGATCGACAAGGCCGATCGCGACGCCCGCATGGCCGAACGTTTCAAGCAGATGGACACTGACGGTAGCGGCGAGGTCAGCCTTGCCGAGATGACCGCCGCGCGCGAAGCGCGTCAGGCCAAGCGCGCCGAGCGCATGGCGATGCGTGCCGATCGTGGCCCGGGCGAGCCGGGCGCGCGCATGGGCGGCAAGCGCGGCGGTCGCGGAATGGGCATGCGTGGCCATGGCGGTATGCGCGGCGGCATGATGCGGCTCGATGCCGACAAGGATGGCGCAATCACGCTCGCCGAGTTCGAGGCGGG
>NZ_LSIS01000277.1:0-11198 GCF_001556365.1 Blastomonas sp. CCH1-A6
CACCCCTGCCCCGGCCGCAGCTCCGCCGCCGCCGCCGCGTCCGCAGCAGCCGGTTTCGGCGCTGAGCCGCCGCGAGTTGCAGGAAAAGCTGCTGCGCGAGGCCGAGGAAGCGCGTCTGGCATCGCTCGAGGAAGCACGTCGTCGCGAGACCGAGGAGCGTCAGCGGGCCGCAGAGGAAGCGCGCCGCAAGGCCGAGGAAGCGCGCAAGGCTGCGGCTGAACCCGCGCCTGCGCCTGCCGAAACGATCGCGCCTGCGGCCGAAGCGCAGCAAGCGCCTGCGGCCGAGCCGGTCGAAGCAAAGACCGAGGCTGCTCCCGCAGCCAAGGAAGCGGCCAAGCCCGCCACCGAGGAAACGCGCGCAGCCCCGCCGCCGCGCCGGTTCACGCCGGTGGCCCCTGCGCCGCGCCCCGAAATCAAGCCCAAAAAGCCGGCCAGCACCAAGGTGGTCGACAACCGTCGCCAGGCGGGCAAGCTGACCGTCAGCAAGGCGCTGAACGAAGGCGATGGCGGTGCACGGGCCCGCAGCCTCGCCGCGCTCAAGCGTGCGCGTGAAAAGGAGCGTCGTCTGCACATGGGCGGCCAGAGCCGCGATGCGCAGCCCAAGCAGGTGCGCGATGTCGTCGTGCCCGAAGCGATCACCGTCCAGGAACTCGCCAACCGCATGGCGGAAAAGGGCGCGGACCTGGTCAAGTCGCTGTTCAAGATGGGCATGATGGTCACCGTCAACCAGACGATCGACCAGGATACCGCCGAGCTGCTGGTCGAGGAATTCGGCCACAAGATCACCCGCGTGTCCGATTCCGACGTGGAAATCGATCACGAGGCGGACGTCGATGCGGCCGAAACGCTCAAGCCGCGTGCGCCGGTGGTCACGATCATGGGCCATGTCGACCATGGCAAGACCAGCCTGCTCGACGCGCTGCGCGGCACCGATGTGGTGGCGGGCGAAGCGGGCGGCATCACCCAGCATATCGGCGCCTATCAGGTGCAGGTGAAGTCGGGCGACAAGATCACCTTCCTCGATACGCCGGGCCACGCCGCCTTTACCGAGATGCGCGCGCGCGGGGCCAATGTCACCGATATCGTCATCCTGGTGGTGGCGGCCGATGACGGCCTGATGCCGCAGACGATCGAGGCGATCAACCACACCAAGGCCGCTGGCGTGCCGATGATCGTGGCGATCAACAAGGTCGACAAGGACAGCGCCAACCCGCAGAAGATCCGCGAGCGCCTGCTGGAGCACGAGGTCATCGTGGAAGCGATGTCGGGCGACGTGCAGGACGTGGAGGTCTCCGCGCTCAAGAAGATCAACCTGGACGAGCTGGTCGACAAGATCCTGCTCCAGGCCGAACTGCTCGAGCTCAAGGCCAATCCCGATCGCGCTGCCGAAGCGGTGGTGGTCGAAGCCAAGCTCGACAAGGGCCGCGGTCCCGTCGCCACCGTGCTGGTGCAGCGCGGTACCCTGAAGCGCGGCGACGTGTTCGTCGTCGGCGAGCAGTCGGGCAAGGTGCGTGCGCTGATCAACGACAAGGGCAAGCAGGTCAATGAGGCCGGCCCGTCGATCCCGGTCGAAGTGCTGGGCCTGACCGGCGTGCCGTCGGCAGGCGACAAGCTGACCGTGGTCGAGAACGAGCAGCGTGCCCGCGAAGTCGCCGATTACCGCCGCCAGAAGGCGCTGGAGAAGCGCACGACCATGGCACCTGCGAGCATCGACACGATGTTCTCGGCGCTGTCGGCCAACCGCGCCAAGGAATATCCGGTGCTGGTCAAGGGCGACGTGCAGGGTTCGGTGGAAGCCATTGTCGGATCGCTCAACAAGATCTCGACCGACGACATCAAGGCCCGGGTGCTGCATTCGGGCGTGGGTGCCATCACCGAGTCCGACGTGACGCTGGCCAAGGCGTCGAACGCGCCGATCATCGGCTTCAACGTCCGCGCCAATGCCCAGGCGCGCGCGCTGGCCGAACGCGACGGCGTGCGCTTCAAATATTTCGACATCATCTATGACCTGCTCGACGACATCAAGGGCGAGATGGCGGGCGTGCTGGGTCCGGAGCGGATCGAGACCGTGGTCGGCCGTGCGGAGATCAAGGAGATCTTCCCGGCGGGCAAGAAGGACAAGGCAGCCGGTCTGCTCGTCACCGACGGCTTCATCCGCAAGGGCCTGTACGCGCGCATCACCCGCGACGATGTCATCGTCAGCAAGACGAGCATCGCCTCGCTGCGCCGCTTCAAGGACGACGTGGCCGAGGTCCGTGCGGGTCTGGAATGCGGCGTCGTGCTGCAGGATACGAACGATATCAAGCCGGGCGATATCCTGGAGACGTTCGACGTCGAGATGCGCGATCGCACGCTGTAAGGCATGATCCCCGCCGCCCGGCAACGGTCGGCGGGGTATCGTGAAGGGAACGATCATGGCCAGGCATAACGATACCAGCCCGGAAGGGCGTTCGGTGCGCGTGCTGCGCGTCGGCGAGCAAGTGCGCCATGTGCTGTCCGAACTGCTCACGCGGGGCGAGGTGCATGACGATGTGCTGAGCAGCACCACCGTCTCGGTCACCGAAGTGCGCATGTCGCCCGACCTGCGCCACGCAACCGTGTTCGTGAAGCCGCTGCTGGGCAGGCAAGAGGACGTGGTGCTCAAGGCGCTGCGCACCAACACCGCCTATGTCCAGCGCGAGGTCGCGCAGCGCGTGCGGATGAAATATGCCGCGAAGCTCAAATGGCTGGCCGATGACAGCTTCGACACCGGCAGCCATATCGACCGGCTGCTGAGCGACCCCAAGGTGGCGCAGGACCTGGGCGGAGACGGCGACGAGGACGGCGGCGACGATTGACGTCTTACCGGGTAAGACGTACACTTGCGCCATGAACGACGTCACCCGCCTTTCCGCCAAGGGGCAAATAGTGATCCCCAAGGATGTTCGCGATCGCCTCGGCTGGGCACAGGGCCGGGACCTCGAGGTGATCCCGATGGGCGACGGTGTCATGCTCCGCCCCGTGGCGCGCACGAAGCGGCTCTCCATCGAGGAAGCCACACGCGAACTTCGGCAGATGTACCGGCACGAGGGGCCCCCGATACCGATCGAAAGATTGAGCTGGTCACCGGATATCGACGATCCGGACATGGACGCCGTTGCTGGCCGATAATCGCGTGCGGGCCGTCGATACAAACATTCTGGCGCGATGGCTGCTTGGTGATGATCCTGCGCAATCCGCGCTGGCGATCCAAATTCTTCGTGAACCGGCTTATGTCTCGCTGACAGTGCTAACCGAGCTCGGCTGGGTCCTCGAAAAGGCGCTGAAAATCCCGAGGCCCATCGTCGCCAGTATGCTGCACAAAGTCGTTGAAGTCGAACATGTGCAGGTGGAACACAGCAACTCGGTCTTATGGGCGATAGACCGATTTCTCCAAGGCGCTGATTGGGCCGACATGATGCACATCGTCGCGGCAACCGGCGCAGCCCCGGTTTTCGCGACCTTTGACAAAGCCATTGCCCGCAAGGCCGGAGGCGAAAGCCCGGTTCCGATTGAAACTGTTGGAAAACTCCCCTGATGGCCAAGCTCTATTTCTACTACGCCTCGATGAACGCGGGCAAATCTTCCACGCTGCTCCAGGCGGCGTTCAACTATGCCGAGCGCGGGATGCGGGCGATGCTGTGGACGGCGGCGTTCGACGATCGCTATGGCGCGGGACAGATCACCTCGCGCATCGGCCTAAAAGCGCCCGCGCATCTGTTCGAGCCGGAGACCGACATCTTTGCAGCGGTGGCGCTGGACTTGGCCTCGGCCCCGCTTGATTGCGTGCTGGTCGACGAGGCGCAATTCCTCACCAAGGCGCAGGTCTTCCAGTGCGCGCGCATTTGCGACGAGCTGCGGATTCCGGTGCTCTGCTATGGGCTGCGCACCGATTTCCAGGCCGAACTCTTCCCAGGCAGCGCGCAATTGCTGGCGATCGCCGACCATCTGGTCGAGCTGAAGGCCGTGTGCGAATGCGGCGCCAAGGCGACGATGAACCTGCGGGTCGATGCGGCGGGTCATGCGGTGAAACAGGGCGCGCAGACCGAGATTGGCGGCAATGACCGCTATATCGCGCTGTGCCGCAAGCATTTCATGGCGCGGCTGGCATGAGCGGCCTTTGCCAAGTGCTGAGCGATGGCGACCTTCGGCTCGAGCCGCTCGCCGATCGTCATGTCGAACCGCTGCGCGCCGCGTGCGCGCGCGATACCGAGATCTGGGATATCTACCCCATATCGATGCTGGGCGAGCATTTCGACAAGGCGATGGAGGAGTTCCACGCCACCACCAGCTGGGTGCGCTTTGCCGTGCTGTGGCGCGATCAGGTGATCGGCATGTCGAGCTATATCAACCCCGATACGCGCAACCATGTCGTCGAGATCGGCGGAACCTATATTGAGCCATCGGCACGGGGTGCTGCAGGCGTCAACACGCGAATGAAGCGGCTGATGATCGAGCATGCCTTTGCGCAGGGCTATACCCGCATCGAATTCCGCGTCGATGCGCGCAACCTGCGCAGCCAATCGGCAGTGCGCAAGCTCGGCGCGATGCATGAAGGGACGCTGCGCCGCAACCGCATCACCTGGACCGGCTTTGTCCGCGACACCTGCGTCTTCGGCCTGCTGCGCGAGGATTGGGAACGCAGCCGGGCCTGACGCCCCTGCCCTTCGCATTTGGCCATGGGGCGCAACACTGCTAACGGGCAGCGGATGCACGGATGGATCATTCTCGACAAACCCTATGCCATGGGCTCGACCGACGCGGTGACCGCGGTCAAGCGCGCGTTCCGCCAGGGCGGGTTCGGCAAGGTCAAGGTCGGCCATGGCGGCACGCTCGACCCGCTCGCCACCGGCGTGCTGCCGATCGCGCTGGGCGAGGCGACCAAGCTCACCGGCCAGATGCTCAACGGCGACAAGACTTATGATTTCACGGTTCGCTTCGGGGTGGAGACCGACACGCTCGATGTCGAAGGCAAACCGGTAGCGACCAGCGACGTGCGACCGACGCTCGCCGAGATCGAGGCAGTGCTGCCGCGCTTTACCGGGCCGATCGAGCAGGTGCCTCCCGCCTATTCCGCGCTCAAGGTCGATGGCCAGCGCGCCTATGATCTGGCGCGCGCCGGCGAGACCGTGGAACTAGCGAGCAGGAGCGTAAACGTTCATCGATTGCTTGTCCGTCATCCTGAACTTGTTTCAGGATCGATCGTGCCCCAGCAGCCGAAGCTGCAAGACGATAAATGGACCCTGAAACAAGTTCAGGGTGACGGCATTGGAGCGATTGAACTTCCGCTCGACCAGATCACCCTCGCCGCCCATGTCTCCAAGGGCACGTACATCCGCAGCCTCGCGCGCGACATCGCGCAGGCGCTCGGCACGGTGGGCCATGTGACGATGCTCCGCCGCACCCAGGCCGGGCCGTTCGGCCTCGAGCAAGCGATTTCGCTGGACAAACTGGACGAAATCCGCCAAGGCGCGGCCCCAGAAGACGTAATCTTGCCATTCGAGGCAGGGCTGGCCGACATCCCGGCTCTTGACCTCACTCCCGATCAGGCAAGGCGGCTCCGCATGGGGCAGGTCGTGACCGGGATTGCCGCACACGATGGGCGATATTGGGCGCGGGGGAGCGATGATGCTCCGCTCGCACTGGTATCGCTTTCGGACCACGAGGTCCGCGTGGTGCGCGGTTTCAACTTTGGATGATGTTCGAGGAATGAAGACA
Organism: Blastomonas sp. CCH1-A6; assembly: GCF_001556365.1. Lineage (NCBI taxonomy): Bacteria > Pseudomonadati > Pseudomonadota > Alphaproteobacteria > Sphingomonadales > Blastomonadaceae > Blastomonas > Blastomonas sp. CCH1-A6. The sequence goes on from NZ_LSIS01000277.1 coordinate 5,737, forward strand.
TGACGATTACCGCAGAGCGCAAGGAAGAAGTGATCAAGGAATATGCGCGCGAAGCCAACGACACCGGCTCGCCCGAGGTGCAGGTTGCCATCCTGACCGAGCGCATCAACAACCTGACCGAGCACTTCAAGTCGCACCACAAGGATAACCACTCGCGTCGCGGTCTTCTGATGATGGTCAACAAGCGTCGCTCGCTGCTCGACTATCTCAAGAAGAAGGACGAAGCCCGCTATACCGACCTGATCGGCAAGCTGGGTCTCCGCAAGTAAGCATTCTCGAACGGCCCCCCAGCGGGGCCGTTCGTTTATCCGCGCCATGAAATTAAAGTGCGCGGTTTCCAGCGGCCCTTTCGCAATGAGGCGGATATGGGCCAGCCGGGGCAAGATATGGCCCCGAACCGCGCCAGGCCGGTCAGCCTGGCAATTGAAGAGGCCCCGGTCCGCAATAGGGCGCACCGGGTTCGACAAGGAAAATCCATGTTTGACGTAAAGACTGTAGAAATCGAGTGGGGCGGAAAGACCCTCAAGCTCGAAACGGGCCGCATTGCCCGTCAGGCGGACGGCGCTGTGCTGGCCACCTATGGCGAGACCGTGGTGCTGTGCGCCGTGACCGCCGCCAAGTCGGTGAAGGAAGGCCAGGACTTCTTCCCGCTGACCGTCCACTACCAGGAAAAATTCTCCGCAGCAGGCCGCATCCCCGGCGGCTTCTTCAAGCGTGAGCGCGGCGCGACCGAGAAGGAAACGCTGACCAGCCGCCTGATCGACCGTCCCGTCCGCCCGCTGTTCCCCGAAGGTTTCTACAACGAGATCAACGTAATCGCGCAGGTGCTGTCGTTCGACGGCGAATCCGAGCCCGATATCGTTGCGATGGTTGCGGCTTCGGCTGCGCTCACCCTGTCGGGCGTGCCCTTCATGGGCCCGATCGGCGCGGCGCGCATCGGCTACAAGGATGGCGAATATCAGCTCAACCCGTCGATGGACGAGGTCAAGGAAGGCGAGCTGGATCTGGTCGTCGCTGCCACGCATGACGCGGTGATGATGGTCGAATCGGAAGCCAAGGAGCTGTCCGAAGAGGTGATGCTCGGCGCCGTCGAGTTTGCGCACGATGCCTGCCGTCAGGTCGTCGAGGCGATCATCAAGCTCGCCGAACAGGCGGCCAAGGATCCGTGGGAAATGGCTCCGCAGGCTGACCTGAGCGCCGCCAAGCAGAAGCTCAAGGACCTGATCGGTGCGGACATTGCCGCGGCCTACAAGCTGACCGACAAGTCGGCCCGCTCGAACGCGCTCAACGAAGCGCGCGCCAAGGCCAAGGAAGCCTTTGCCGATGCGACGCCGCAGGACCAGATGGCCGCGCAGAAGTTGATGAAGAAGCTGGAAGCGGAAATCGTCCGCGGTGCCATCCTCAAGGACGGCAGCCGCATCGACGGCCGCACCACCACGCAGATCCGTCCGATCGAGGCGATGGTCGGCTTCCTGCCGCGCACGCACGGTTCGGCGCTGTTCACGCGCGGTGAAACCCAGTCGATCTGCACCACCACGCTGGGCACCAAGGACAGCGAGCAGATGATCGACGGCCTCACCGGCCTGTCGTACGAGAGCTTCATGCTGCACTATAACTTCCCGCCCTATTCGGTCGGTGAAGTCGGTCGCTTCGGCGCGCCGGGCCGTCGTGAAGTCGGCCATGGCAAGCTGGCATGGCGTGCGCTGCACCCCGTGCTGCCCAGCAAGGACGAGTTCCCCTATACCATCCGTGTGCTCTCCGACATTACCGAGTCCAACGGCTCGTCGTCGATGGCCACGGTGTGCGGCGGCTCGCTCTCGATGATGGACGCGGGCGTTCCGCTCAAGCGTCCGGTGTCGGGCATCGCCATGGGCCTGATCCTGGAAGGCAGCGAATTCGCGGTTCTCTCCGACATCCTGGGTGACGAGGATCACCTGGGCGACATGGACTTCAAGGTCGCCGGCACGTCCGAAGGCATCACCACGATGCAGATGGACATCAAGATTGCCGGCATCACCCGCGAGATCATGGCGCAGGCGCTGGCACAGGCCAAGGAAGGCCGCGCGCACATCCTGGGCGAAATGGCCAAGGCGCTGGGCGAAGTCCGCACCGAACTGTCGGCCCATGCTCCGCGCATCGAGACGATCCAGATCGACAAGTCGAAGATCCGCGAAGTCATCGGCACCGGCGGCAAGGTGATCCGCGAGATCGTCGCCGAGACCGGCGCGAAGGTGGATATCGACGACGAAGGCCTGATCAAGATCAGCTCGTCGGACCTCAGCCAGATCGAGGCTGCCAAGAAGTGGATTCTGGGCATCGTCGAGGAAGCCGAAGTCGGCAAGATCTACAACGGCAAGGTCGTCAACCTGGTCGATTTCGGTGCGTTCGTGAACTTCATGGGCGGCAAGGACGGCCTGGTCCACGTTTCGGAAATCCGCAACGAGCGGGTCGAGAAGGTGGCCGATGTCCTGTCCGAAGGCCAGGAAGTGAAGGTCAAGGTTCTCGAGATCGATCCGCGCGGCAAGGTGCGCCTGTCGATGCGCGTCGTCGACCAGGAAACCGGTGAAGAGCTGGAAGACACCCGCCCTGCCCGCGAACCCCGCGAGCGTGGCGAGCGTGGTGACCGCGGTGACCGTCGCCCCCGTCGCGATGGCGACGGCGGTCGTGGTCGCGGCGGTGACCGTGGCGGCGAGCGTTCGGGAGGAGGCGGCCGCGGCCGTGGTCGCCCCGAGCGCTCGGAAGGCGGCGAGAGCGGCGGCGATGCCGGCCTGCCCGACTTCATCACCGGCGAAAGCTGAGACTGGCAGATGCTGGCGTCGTGGGTTCATCCCGCGACGTGACAAAGACCGGCCGGAAGCTCCGCGCTTCCGGCCGGTTTTTTTTGGACGGTAGGCAAATTGACGCGACCTGTTAAATGACCTATTATCCGGTCATGATCCACGACATCCTGGCCGAACGCTGCATCAGCATCAGCGACCTGAAGAAGAACCCCAGCGCCGCGATCGAGGCGGCGGACGGGATGCCGCTGGCCGTACTCAATCGCAACACGCCTGCCGCCTATCTGGTCCCCGCCAAGGCCTGGGCGGCGCTGATGGAGCGGCTGGAAGACATGGAGCTCGCCGAGATCGTCCGCCAGCGGCTGAGCGAGAACCAGGAACGCATCAAGGTGCGCATTGAAGACCTTTGAGCTCGAGTTTCTGGATGCGGCTTCGCGCGAATGGGCCAAGCTAGCTCCGACGATAAGGAGCCAGTTCAAGAAGAAGCTGGAAGAGCGTCTGCGCAATCCACATGTTTCCTCCGCGCGGCTGCACGGGATGCGCGACTGCTACAAGATCAAGCTGCGCAAGGCTGGCTACCGGCTGGTGTATCAGGTCGAGGACGAGCGCGTAACGGTCGTCGTCATCGCTGTTGGGCGACGGGACCGTAATCTTGTGTACGAGGCAGCAAGCCAGCGACTGTTGTAAACTGCAGCGCCCAGATCGGCGTTGTTACCAAATTCTGGTATCATCGCCCCATAACCAAGAACACATCCATTGCGCTTGGCGCGCCGTTTCAGGAATTTGCCCGCCGCAAGGTGGAATCGGGCGAGTACGGCTCGACCAGCGAGGTCGTGCGCGAGGCGATGCGGCGGTTGATGGCCGAAGATGAACGGCGCGAAGCACTGAACGCCGCGCTTCGCGAAGGTCTGGCGAGCGGACCTGCCGAGCCGTTCGACTGGGATGCCTTCATGCATCGCCATTTCGGCGATGCCGCATAAGGTTCTCCTGCTCCCCGCTGCTCGCCGCGATGCGCGCGAGTATGTCTTCGCTGGCCGATTTTCCGCTGCGCAATCCAGTTTATCGCAGTGAGGGGAAGGAATTCCGCAAGCTGCTGTGCGGGCATCACCTGATCTTCTATCTGGTCATCGAAGACACGGTGCAGATCATCCGCATCCTGCACGAGCGGATGGATATCGACCGGCATCTCTGACACGGCCCAGACATGCTTCGGGGCAGGAACCGCGTACGGTGCCTGCCCCGAACATTGTCATCGCCAGAAGGCTAATCTGCCGATCAGTACACCCGCTTCTTGGGCTTGATATACTCGACCTCGTCGCTGAGCGTGTATTCGTGGACCGGGCGGTAGTCGAGCGTCACCTTGCCGCCCTTGCCGCCCCAGCCTTCGAACCAGCTGACGGTGTGCTTCATGAAATTGGCATCGTCGCGCTCGGGATAATCCTCGTGCATGTGCGCGCCGCGGCTTTCCTTGCGGGCATTGGCGCTTTCGATGGTGCACACCGCCTGGCTGAGCAGGTTGTCGAGCTCGAGCGTCTCGATCAGGTCGGTGTTCCAGATCAGCGAACGGTCGGTGACGTGCACGTCCTCCATCCGCTTGTTGACCTGCTGCATCAGCGCGGTGCCTTCCTGCAGCAGCTGGGTGTCGCGGAACACGGCTGCGTGCTTCTGCATCGTCTTCTGCATGTCCATGCGGATCTGCGCGGTGGGCGATCCGCCCTTGGCATTGCGGAAATGGTCGAGACGCGACAGCGCGAGGTCCGCCGCATCCTTGGGCAGCGCCTTGTGCGGGCTGCCCGGCTTGATCGTGTCGCGCAGGTGATGGCCGGTAGCACGGCCGAACACCACGAGGTCGATCAGCGAGTTCGACCCCAGGCGGTTCGCACCGTGCACCGAAACGCACGCAGCCTCGCCCACGGCATAGAGGCCGGGGACCACGGTGTCCGGGTTGCCATCCTTGATGGTGACGACCTGGCCGTGATAATTGCAGGGAATGCCGCCCATATTGTAGTGCACCGTCGGCACCACCGGCAGCGGCTGGCGCGTCAGGTCGACGCCCGCGAAAATCTTGCCGGTCTCGGTAATGCCCGGCAGGCGCTCGGCCAGCACCTTCTCGTCGATATGGTCGAGGTGCAGGTAGATATGGTCGTTTTCCTTGCCGACGCCGCGGCCTTCGCGGATTTCGGCGGCCATCGAGCGGCTGACGACGTCGCGGCTGGCGAGGTCCTTGGCCGAGGGGGCATAGCGCTCCATGAAGCGCTCGCCCTCGGAATTGGTGAGATAACCGCCCTCGCCGCGCGCGCCTTCGGTGATCAGCACGCCCGCGCCATAGATGCCGGTCGGGTGGAACTGCACGAATTCCATGTCCTGCAGCGGCAGGCCGGCGCGCAGCACCATCGCGCCGCCGTCACCGGTGCAGGTATGTGCCGAGGTGGCGGAGAAATAGCAGCGCCCCGAACCGCCCGTCGCCAGCACCACGGCATGGCTGCGGAAGCGGTGGATGGAGCCATCCTCCATGCAGAGCGCGATCACGCCCCGGCACGCGCCGTCTTCCATGATCAGGTCGATGGCGAAATATTCGATGAAGAAGTCCGAATCGTACTTCAGCGACTGCTGGTACAGCGCGTGCAACATGGCATGGCCGGTACGGTCGGCAGCGGCGCAGGTGCGCTGCACCGGCGGGCCTTC
>NZ_LSIS01000278.1:0-235 GCF_001556365.1 Blastomonas sp. CCH1-A6
GGTCCGGACGGTGGCCCCTCAGGCGGGCAGCGCGGGCTCGTCGGCCGGTGTGGAAGCATCGCCCTGGGCCCCGCGCGGATCGGCGGGCAGGGTGATGGTGATCGTCGTGCCCTTTTGCACTTCGCTGTCGATTTCCAGCCGGCCACGGTGCCGCTCGACGATATGCTTGACGATCGACAGGCCGAGGCCCGTGCCGCCGATTGCGCGGCTGCGGCTCGAATCGACGCGGTAGAAG
>NZ_LSIS01000279.1:0-264 GCF_001556365.1 Blastomonas sp. CCH1-A6
ACGTCGCGGCCTTCCTTGGGTTAGCTCCGGCGCCCTTCGCCAGCGGCGACGTGTCGCGTGATCAAGGCATCAGCAAAGCCGGTAACCGAAGCACACGTGTGCAGATGGTGGAACTTGCGTGGTGTTGGTTGAAATATCAGCCAAGTAGCGAACTGACCGTGTGGTATCGCACCCGGTTCAAAGGCAACGGCGCTCGCGCGGCAAAGGTAGGGATCGTTGCGCTCGCCCGAAAATTGTTAATCGCGCTTTGGCGCTTTGTGGAGA
>NZ_LSIS01000280.1:0-15455 GCF_001556365.1 Blastomonas sp. CCH1-A6
GTTTGTCCCGAGCCCTTCGACTGGCTGGCAAGCCAGCCGCTCAGGGTAAACTTAAATCGAGGGACGTGCGCACACGTGTCTCGACTTCGCTCGACACAAACGGGTTAGGTATTGGCTTATAATTGCGAAGGCGATCAGATCCCTGCGGCCATCATCTTGGCGAGAATGTTCTTCTGCACCTCGTTCGTGCCGCCATAGATCGACTGGGCGCGGCCGAAGAGGAAGACCGACATCGCGTGCTCGCCTTCCTGGCCATAGGGATGGACCGGATCATTCGCCGGACGCGGCAGCGCGGCAGGACCCGCAATGTCCAGCGCCAGTTCGGACACGTCCTGCGACAGCTCGGTACCGAGCAGCTTCAACGGCGCGACCAGCCGCATCGCCTCGGCCGACTGGCTCGGCGCCTCGAGCGCGCGGGCCTCGAGCGCCGCCAGCTTGGTGAGCCGCTGTTCGAGCGAGTCCAGCCTCTGCGCGATCACCGGATCGTTGATTGGCGGGTTGATGAAATGCTCGACCGAGCTTGCCCATTCGCGCAGGCGGATCAGGTCGCCGGTGGTGCGGGCGACCCCGGCAATGCCGGCGCGCTCGTTGCCGAGCAGGAACTTGGCATAGGTCCAGCCGTCATTCTCGTTGCCGACCAGGTTCTTCACCGGCACGCGCACATCGGTGAAGAACACCTCGTTCAAGTGATGCATCCCGTCGATCGTGCGGATCGGGCGGACCTCGATGCCGGGCGTGTTCATGTCGATCAGCAGGAACGAGATGCCGTTCTGCTGCTTCACCTCGGTATTGGTGCGCACCAGGCAGAAGATCCAGTCGGCCCAATGGCCCTGCGTCGTCCAGGTCTTCTGGCCGTTGACGACATAATGGTCGCCGTCGCGCACCGCGCGCGTCTTCAGGCTGGCCAGGTCCGATCCCGCGCCGGGCTCCGAATAGCCCTGGCACCAGAAGCGGGTGCCGTTGATGATGTGCGGCAGATGCTCGGCCTTCTGCTCTTCGGTACCGAAGGTGTAGATGACCGGGCCGACCATGGTCAGGCCGAACGGGCTGTAGGACGGCGCGCCCGCCTTGGTCGATTCATCGGCAAAGATACGCTTCTTGGCGAGCGACCATTCGCAGCCGCCATATTGCTTGGGCCAGCCGGGCGCGCCCCAGCCCCGCTTGGCACGGACGCCCTGCCACCAAGCGGTCAGCTCCTTGCTGCTATTGGCGAAGCCGTCTGCGGCAAAGCGCTTTTCGGGCGGTAGCTCGGCATCGAGAAACGCGCGAACCTCGGCGCGGAAGCTCTCCAGGTCTTCGTCTTCGGTCATGATCCTCACCTTGTCCTGAACGGGATTGTTGGGCGCTAATCTGCACCGCCACCACCCAAATGCAAGCCGCGATGCCAAGAAACTGACGCATTGGCGCGATAGCATGATAGACTTGGCAATGCGGTACCGGAGCTGACGCTACGGCGCACTAAGGTCAGGCGAAAGGACGCAGGAAATGGGCAATTCGGCACCCGGCGCGCAGCCGGTCGACAGCAGCGATCCCTATGCCCGGCTGGAACAGACCTTCCCGGTGCTGAGCGAGGACATGGCTGGCCGAATCGCGCGTTTCGGGCATCGCGAGACGCTGGCCGACGGCGATCATGTCTTCCATCGCGGCGAGCGCGGAGTCGATTTCTTCCTGGTCGGATCGGGCGAGATCGAGATCATCGATCATGGCGATCATGGCGAGGAGGGCATCGTCCACCGCCATTGCGCGCGCCAGTTCACCGGCGAGCTCGACCTGTTCAACGACCGCAAGATCCTGGTCAGCGGGCGCGCTGTGGGCCCGACCGAAGTGATCCGGGTCAAGCGCGCCGATTTCCGGCGGCTGATCGTCGCCGAACCCGATATCGGCGAGATCATCATGCGCGCCTTCATCCTGCGCCGGGTCGCGCTGATGCAGCACCAGCAGGGCGCAGTGACCCTGGTCGGCCCGGCGCGCAGCGCGGACACGGTCCGAATCAACGCGTTCCTGACGCGCAACGGCTATCCGCACCGAACGATCGATTCGTCGACCGACCCCGATGCGGCGGCGTTTCTCGAAGGTTTCGGCCTCAGCGATGCCGATCTTCCGGTGGTGATTTCCGAAGAGCAGATCCTGCGCAACCCCAGCACGCACGATCTCGCCGATGCGCTGGGCGTCGCGGTGGCGATCGACCAGCAGCGGCTGCACGACCTGATCGTGGTGGGGGCAGGACCGGCAGGGCTGGCAGCGGCGGTCTATGCCGCGTCCGAAGGGCTCGACACGCTGATCATCGAATCCACTGCGCCTGGCGGCCAGGCGGGGACCAGCAGCAAGATCGAGAACTATCTGGGCTTTCCCACCGGCATTTCGGGCCAGGCGTTGGCAGGCCGCGCGCAGGTCCAGGCGCAGAAATTCGGCGCGCGGCTCGCGGTCTCGCGCGCGGCGACCGGGCTCGATTGCAGCGGCGGTCATTTTCGGCTGCAGCTCGAGGACGGCACGGTGGCCGAGGCGCGCGCGGTGGTCGCGGCGACCGGCGCGCGCTATCGCAAGCTTGACCTCCCCGACTATGCCCGGTTCGAAGGCGCGGGCGTCTATTATGCCGCGACCGCGATGGAGGCGCAGCTCTGCGCCGACCGCGCGGTCGTGGTGGTCGGCGGCGGCAATTCGGCGGGCCAGGCGGCGGTCTATATGTCGCGCTTTGCCGCGCATGTGCACATCCTGGTGCGCAGCGAGGGGCTGGCCGCGACCATGTCGAGCTATCTGATCGACCGGATCATGGCCTCGGACGCGATCACGCTGCACCCCTATAGCGAGGTCACCGCGCTCACCGGCGACACGCATCTGGAAGGGCTCGCCTGGCGCGACCGGCGCAGCGACGAGGAGACGCGGATCGAGGCGGGCGCCTTGTTCGTCATGATCGGCGCGCAGCCCTGTTCGGACTGGTTGCAGGGTTGCGCGAAGCTCGACGATGCCGGGTTCATCCTGACCGGCGACGGCTGCTCGCCGTTCGAGACCAGCCGGCCGGGGCTGTTCGCGGTGGGCGATGTCCGCTCGGGCTCCGTCAAGCGCGTCGCCTCGGGCGTCGGCGAGGGGTCGGTGGTGATCCAGGCGGTCCACCGCTTCATCGAGCGGCAGAAGACCGACGCGATGGGCTGTGGCGCGAAGTAAATCCTCCCCCAGCAAGCTGTGGGAGGATCTTGCAGGCCTCACCGATCCTTGTACTCCGGCGCCCGTTTTTCCATGAATGCCCGCCGCGCCTCGGCATAATCCTCGGTCATGCTGAGCAGGATCTGCTGGCGATCCTCGAGCGCCAGCGCCGCCTCGAAGCCGGGCGCGTCGATATTGCGGTTGAGCGCGTCCTTGCTGAGCCTCAGCCCCATCGGGCTGGCGAGCAGCATGTCGGCCGCGAGTGCCTCGGCTTTGGCAAGCATGTCCTCTGGCGAGGCGATCTCGCTGACGAACCCGGCGGCCAGCGCGCGCTCGGCCCCGACGAAGCGGCCCGACAGGATCATCTCGGCCGCGAGCGAACTGCCCACCAGCCGGGGCAGGAAATAGCTCGAGCCCATGTCGCAACCGCCAAGGCCGATGCGGATATAGGCGGCGTTCATGCGGAAATCGGGGGTGCAATAGCGCACGTCGCTCGACAGCAGCAGCGACATGCCGCCACCGCACGCCGCGCCTTGCGCACAGGCGATGATCGGCTGCGGGCAGGCGCGCATCAGCTGCATCACCGTGGCGATCGCGCGCTGGGTGCGCCAGCCGCCATGCACCGCGCCTTCGCCCTCGCGCGGGCTCCAGCCCTTGAGGTCGAGCCCGGCGCAGAACGCCCGGCCCTCGGCGCGCAGGATGACGACGCGGACCGCGTGCCGGTCCTGGAGCCCGCGGAAATAGTCCTGCAGCGCCATGATCATCGGCTCGTCCATGGCATTGAGCGCTTCCGGGCGATTGAGCGTCACGGTCTCGACCGCGCCCTGGGTAGTGATCACAATCGGGTTGCTCATCGGCCCCTTGTCCTCTCCTGCCGCCAGATGCCCCGGAATGGGCCGCAGCGGTCTTGCTATGGTTAATCCGGTTTCAAGCTTCTGCTCGCCGGGCTAGACGCCATGGCCTGCCGAAAATGGCAATCCTACGTCAACCAGAAAGGTGTCCTGCCGCAATGCTGTCCTCGATCACCCAGCGCCTCAGGGGCCGGTCCGCCGGTGAGATCGTGCGGCTGATCGGGCACAATATCGTCTATCATGCCCGCGCGATGACACCCCAGGCGCGGCAGCGGGACCGCAGCTTCCAGGCGTTCGACGAGCAATGGGGCACCGATACCTTCGCGATGCGCGAGCTGCACACGCTCAGCGTCGATCCGGCGCTTGCGGCGCATGCCCGGCGCTATCAGGCGAGCAACGGCGCCAACATGCCGGTCTGGTTTGCCGACCTGAAGGTCGATTTCGCGCGCACCGCGTTCATCGATTATGGCTGCGGCAAGGGGCGCGCGGTGCTCGAGGCGGCGCGCTTCCCCTTCGCCCGCGCGATCGGCGTCGAATTCGCGCCCGAGCTGGTCGATATCGCGCTGAGCAACCGCGAGATCATGGCGAGCAAGGGCGCGCTTGTGGCGCCGACGCAGTTCCTGTGCATGGATGCGGCGCGCTACCAGCCACCTGCCGATCTCGATCTGGTCTGCTTCTTCTACGATCCTTTCGATGATAGCGTGATGGCGCCGGTGGTCGACAGGCTGACCGCGCTGACCCAGCCAGTATCGGTCATCTATCTGGAGCCGCATTGCATCGGGCAGTTCCGCCGATCGGGCCATTGGGCCGAGGGGCAGAGCGTGGACAATCTGGTGCTGCGCAATCCGGCTGCGCAGGCGCTCTGACGCTGCGGCGCCTGTCGCCTGGATACGGTGGTTAATCGGCATCTCATCTTCAAAATCATGACCTTAAGGCGTCATTCACTTGCCTTTTGTCTGTGGCAATGCTTAATCATCGCCAGGGGCGAGGTTTGCTGATTTCATAATGAAGCGGTTTATCCTTGCGGGTTTTCGCGCTGGACGATCGTCCGGTTTCGCGGTCTGTGATCCGGTGCACTTTGCCGGACGCAGGGGCTGCTAACCGGTCGTTCCCGCGCGGATTCTCGACGTTCCGAGGCGGGGTCGCACCCTCTCAATCCCTTCGGGGTAGTGGAACATTTGAACCGCATGGCGATGTGGCGGACTTGGGGCAGGATGCGCGGTCGGCAGGCCGTGATGGCCCGTGCGTGCCTTTCAGCTTTTGGGGCAGCCTTGCTGCTTCCCGCGCCGCTGGCAGCGCAGGCGCTGCCTGGCCCCGTGCGCCCTCCCGCCGGAACGTTCGAGCGCGAGAACCGCGCCGCCGAGGTGCCGCTTTCGACCCCGCGCACCCCCTTCACCATCGATCGCCCGCGCACCGACCCGAACAGCGTCGACGATACCCAGAAGGTGCGCGTCACGAAATTCCGCATCACTGGCTTCAACTATCTTGACGAGGATCGGCTGCAGGCGCCGCTCAAGCCGTTCCTGGGCCAGGATCTGACGCTCGCCGACATCTATCGCGCCGCCGACCTGCTCACCCGCGTCTATGCCGACGCCGGTTTTGCATTGTCCTTTGCCATCGTGCCGGAGCAGGAGGTGAAAGACGGGGTTGTCGTGCTGCAGGTGGTCGAGGGCAGTGTCGATGCGCTTGAAATCCAGCTCAAGTCGAGCGCCGGACTGGTGGGCAAGACCCGGCTGACCGAGATGGTGCGTCGCCGCTTCACCCCGCTGATCAAGCGCGGCCCGGTGATGGTCGACGAGCTCGAGCGCGCGATCCTGACAACGGGCGACCTCGGCGGTCTCGACGTCTCGGTGGTGGTGCGGCCTTCCGAAGCCACGCCGGGCGCGGCCAATCTGCTGGTGGTGGTCAATCTCGATCCGCTCGAGGTCGAAGCGCAGTTCGACAACCGCATCCGCGACAATCTGGGCGAGCGGCGGTATCGCGCCGGGGCGACCGCCAACTCGGTGCTGGTGCCGGGCGACCGGCTGGTGGCCGATGTCCGCGCGACGCTGCCGACCGACGGCTTCGTCTCGGGCTTCGTCCAGTACAGCGCGCCGATTACCGACGATGGCCTCACCGGAACGGTGAGCTATTCGCGGGCCCGATCGCGCGCGGTGCGCGGCTTCCTGTCGATCCTGCAGTTCCGGGGCGAGGAAGAGGTGATCCGCGCAGGGCTCAGCTATCCGCTGCGCCGCACGCGCAATTCCAGCCTGATCGTCGGGCTGGAAGGGACCGCGATCAATTCGGACAGCGGCATTTTCGGCGTCACGCTGATCGACGACCGCAGCCGCTTCTACGAGCTGTACGGCAGCTATGACTGGGCCGCCGCCGATGGCAGCATCGGGCTGTTCCGGCTGGGATTGTCGCAAGGCATCAACGGCCTGGGCGCGACCGGGCGGTTCAATCCGCTGCGCAGCCGGACGCTGGGCGATCCCGAATTTACCGCGCTGAACGGCTCGCTGGTGTGGACCGCACCGCTTTATGGCACGACGCGCGTGCGGGTGAATGCCGAAGCGCAGATCGGGCTGAATGGCGGCGCATCGGCCTCGCGCGAATGCAATTTCGGCGGCGACCAGTTCGGCCGCGCCTATGATTATGGCGCGGCGGGCGGCGACCATTGCATCAATGTCGCCATGGAAGTGAACGATCGGCTGAGCGTCGGAGGCGTGACCGTCCAGCCCTTCCTGTTCGTCGATGCGGGCATATTGCGCCAGAGCGGGCGGCTCGATTTTGCCGAGCTGCGCGTGACGGAACTGTGGTCGGCGGGCGGCGGATCGCGCATCGCCCTGCCTTACGGCCTGTTCGGTGAAATCTATGCCGCCTGGCCCGGCAAGTCGCGCTTCACCCCCGATGGCAGCAACGATCCGCGCATCTTCTTCTCGATCGGAGCGACGCGATGAGCCTGTATCGCAAACGGGGCCAGGGGGCGCGGACGATGCCGGGTTGGCGCGTCGCATTGCGGACGGGCGCGGCGGGTCTTGCCATTGCCTCTGCCCAGGCCGCCTATGCCAATCCCAGTGGCGGACAGGTGGTGGCCGGCCAGGCGACGATCAATGGCCAGGGCACTGGCCGCGTGCGCATCGACCAGTCGAGCGACCGCGTGGTCATCAACTGGAACAATTTCTCGATCGATGCGGGCGAGGGGGTTGATTTCCGCCAGCCCAACGCCCGATCGATCGCGCTCAACCGGGTGACCGGGCCAGAGATCAGCCAGATCCTGGGCGAGCTGACCGCCAACGGCCAGGTCTATCTGATCAACGGCAACGGCATCGTCTTCGGCAAGGATGCCAAGGTCGATGTCGCGGGGCTGGTCGCGACCAGCGCGGACATCGGCAACGAGGCGTTCATGGCGGGCGGGGCGCTGCGCTTCGGCACGCCGGGCCGCGCGGGCGCCAGGATCACCAACCATTGCAATATCACGGTACGCGATGCGGGCATTGCCGCATTTGTCGCGCCGCAGGTGGCCAATGACGGCATCATCACCGCGCATATGGGGCGCATCGCCTTTGGCGGCGCACAGGCGTTCACGCTCGACCTGCATGGCGACAATCTGATCCGCTTCCAGGTCGGCGATGCGGTGACGAAGCTCGACGACAAGGGCGCACTGGTCGGCGTCGACGGTGTCGTCGATGCGCGCGGCGGATCGGTGCTGATCACGGCATCGGCGGCACGCGATCTGGTCAACCAGTCGGTGCGCATCGGCACGCCCCAGGCGGCGAGCATGCAGACCGGGCCCGATGGCAAGGTGTCGCTGGTCGCGGCCAAGGTCGCGATCACCGCGCCGGGCGAGGTGCAGGTGGGCCGCAACGTCGCGATGGACCTGTCGTCCGCAACCAATGCGGCGCCCGCGGGAAGCGCCAAGGGCAAGGGCGGCAAGGCCAGCGATACGGAGAACGCGATCGGCTGGGTCAGCTCGCTGAATGGGGACGGCAGCGCGCCGGGCCAGGCGATGGCGGCGAGCGGCAGCGGCGGCACGCTGACGATCCGCGCGGCGCGCACGATTCTTGACGGCACGATCAATCTCGATGGCAGCAAGACAGGCGGCACCGCGCATATCACGGGCAGCGATTTCCTGTCCTTCGGCTCGATCCTTTCGGCCAGCGGTGTCGATGCGGGCGGCAAGATCCAGCTCGATGCGGGCGGCTTCTCGCTCGCCGGGCGGATCACGGTCAACGCCGCGCTCGGCAAGGGCGGCAGCGTCGATATCAGGACGACGCGCCGCGCGATCGACACCGGCGACGCGTTCATCGATGCAAGCGGCCTGCACGGCGGATCGATCCGCTATGTCTCGGACGACCAGATCATCTCCTCGGGCAAGTTCCGCGCTTCGGGCAGCCATGGCTTTGGCGGAAATATCGACGTCAGCGCGCCGCGGCTCGACCTGTTCTCGGCGCAATTCTATGCGCAGGGCGGCATTCGTGGCGGCCGGGTGCGGCTGGGCGGCGAGTTCCAGGGCGGCAGGAACCTCACCACCGACGAACTGCCCAACGCGCTCAGGCTGGTGGCGACTGATGCGGTGACGATCGACGTTTCGGCGATCGGCATGCGCGGCAATGCGGGCGAGATCGTCATCTGGTCGGACGAGAAGACGACGTTCCTGGGCAATGCAATCGCGCGCGGCGGGATGGTCGGCGGGGTCGGCGGGCAGATCGAGATATCGGGCAAGGAAACGCTGGTCTATCGCGGCACGGTCGAAACCGCGCGCGACGGTCAACGCGGCGGCACGCTGCTGCTTGACCCCAAGAACATCATTATCGCCGATGCCAGCAACGCGCCCAGCCAGTACGGGCTGGTGCTTCAGGCCTTTGCCAGCAATTTCCCGGCGCAGGTCGTGCCCGCCCCGGGGATCGAGGCAGGCGATGGCTTTGGCGTCTCGGTTTCGCTCAATGGCAACCGGCTCGCGGTCGGCGCGCCGGGGGATCGCGGCGCGACCAATGGCCTGACGGATGTCGGCGCGGTCTATCTCTTCACCTTCGCCAACAGCGCGTTCTCGACGCCTGTCCTGAGCGCGGTTGTCGGCTCCGGCTATACCGGCGGCAACAACATCTCGGTCGGAGCGCTGGAGGCTGATGACCGGTTCGGTTACGCCGTCTCGCTCTCTTCACTCAGCCTTGCGGTGGCGGCGCGCAATGATGATGGCGCCAACAACGCGACGACCGATTCCGGCGCCGTATATCTCTTCACCTTCTCGAATCTCAGCTTTGGCGGCGGGCAGTTGGCGGGCGTGCTGGGGGCGGGCTATTCCGGGCCTGCCAGCCTCGATGTCGCGAACCTGGGCGCGGGGGACCTGTTCGGGACATCATTGTCGCTCACTTCCGGCCGGCTCGCGGTCGGGGCGCTGTTCGACGATGGCGCTACCGACAGCACCAATGATGCGGGCGCGGTCTATCTGTTCAGCTTCGCCGGGCCGGATTTTGCAACGCCTGTCCTCGAAGCGATCGTCGGCCAGGGCTATTCGGGCGGCAAGAACGTCAACCTCGCGCTTGATGTCGATGACTATTTCGGCAGTGCGGTAGCGCTCGATGGCAACCGGCTCGCGATCGGCGCCGTGTTCGATGACGGCCAGGGCAATGTCGGCTTCAGCCATGGCGCGGTCTATCTGTTCACCTTCGAGGATTCGGAATTCAACTCCGGCAATCTCGAAGCCATTCTTGGCCACCAATATTCGGGGCCCAAGGATCTCGCGATCAGCTTCCTCGAGCCGTCCGACCATTTCGGCAACGCGCTGTCACTCGAAGGCAATCGCTTGGCGGTGATCGCCCAGCTGGACGATGGCCGCGAAAACGGCGTCACCGATTCAGGCCTGGCCTATCTGTTCACCTTTGCCGACGATGCGTTTTCGGGCGTTCAGCTGGTCGGGCGGATCGGTGCCGATTACGGAGCCCTGGGCGGCAACAACCTGTCGGTCAGCGGGCTGCAGTTTGGCGACACGCTGAGCAGCCTGTCGCTGTTTGGCAATCGTCTGGTCATCGGCGTGGCCAATGACGACAGCCGAACCGATTTGGCCACCGATTCGGGCGCGGTGTACCTTTTCACCTTCGGCGACGACCGGTTCGGCGATGGCAGGCAGGTCGGCATTCTCGGCGCAGGATATACCTCGCTTTTCGGCCTGTCGCTGCTGGGCAATGGCCTGGAAGAGCAGGACAATTTCGCAACGGCGGTCTCGCTGGACCGCAACCGGCTGGTGGTCGGCGCGCGGTTTGACGATGGCGCGACCAACACCCGGTCCGATTCGGGCGCCGTCTACCTCTTCACCTTTGGCGATGCGCTGTTCAGCGCGCCGGTGCTGCAGTCGATCATCGGATCGGGCTATAGCGGCGGCAAGAATGTCTCGGTCGGGCGGCTCGAGGCGGACGATCTTTTCGGCTCGTCGGTCTCGCTGGACGGAACGCGGCTCGCGGTCGGGGCGATCGGTGACGATGGCACCGCGATCGCGCAGGGCGATGCCGGTGCCGTCTATCTCTTCACTTTCGCCGACGCCTCGTTTTCGGGTGGCGTCCTGGCGCGTGTGCTCAATTTCGAGAGCTTCAACGGCAGCGCCATCAACAGCGAAGGGGCGTTGTTCGGCAGCGCGGTCGCGCTTTCGGGGAACATTCTTGCGGTCGGCGCGCCGGGCGACAACGGTTTTGGCGGATCAGACATCGAAGCGGGTGCGGTCCATATCTTCGACATGGGCGATGCGGGCTTTTCCGCGACGCCGCAGCGGCTTGCCACTCTGGGTCTGGGCTATGGATCGGGCGGCCCCAACGATATCGCGGTTCCGGGGCTCGAGACCGGGGACCGGTTCGGCACCTCACTCTCGCTCGATGGCCTGAGGCTGGCGATCGGCGCGCCGAATGACGACGGGGGCAGCACCCCGATATTCGATTCCGGTGCCGTCTATGTCTACAGCTTTGCGGCCGGCGATTTCAGCGGTGGCACGCTGGAGGCGCGGCTGGGCACCTTTTATACCGGGCTGAACGATTTCGACACCAATGGGGCGGCGGGCGATTTGTTCGGCCAGTCGGTGGCGCTGCGCGGAGTGCAGCTCGTCGTCGGCGCGGTGGGCAATGACGGGCGCAACG
This sequence comes from Blastomonas sp. CCH1-A6, assembly GCF_001556365.1. NCBI lineage: Bacteria > Pseudomonadati > Pseudomonadota > Alphaproteobacteria > Sphingomonadales > Blastomonadaceae > Blastomonas > Blastomonas sp. CCH1-A6. Next base: position 11,096 of record NZ_LSIS01000280.1, read on the forward strand.
GTACGCAGAACAATGCCGGCGCGGTCTATCTGTTCACCACCTCCCCCGGCTTTACCGATATCAGCCAGGCCGGGATCATCGGAGTCGACTATCTCGGCTCGGCACGGGATTTCGACCTGAAGCTCGCCAAGGGGGAGCAGTTCGGTGCGGCGGTCGCGTTCGACGGCGAACGGCTGGTGGTCGGCGCATCGGGCAATGCCGGCCGCAACGGCAGCGCACCGGGATCGGGCGCAGCCTATCTGTTCACCTTTGCCGGTACCGATTTCGGCAATACCCGGCTGATAGACAAGCTGGGCGCGGGCTATACCGGGTTCAGCAACCTCTCGGTGCCCGGGCTCGAACCGGGTGACGAATTCGGCTTCGCCGTTTCGCTCGACGGCAATCGGCTCGCGGTCGGGGCTCCTGGCGATCGCGGCGCCTTCAACAGCCTCAGCTTTTCCGGTGCAGTCTATCTGTTCAGTTTCGCCGATCTGGCTTTCGGCGCGCCCGTGCTCGAAGCGGTCATCGGGCTGGACTATAGCGGCGGAAAGAACCTGTCGGTACCGATCAACGGGTTCGAACAGTTCGGCTCGTCGGTCTCGCTCGATGGGCTGCAGCTGGCGGTTGGCGCGCCGGGCAACGCGGGCGCGCTGGGCTCGGCGGGTGCCGCAGGCGCGGTCTATCTCTTCAATTTCACCGACCTGCTTTTCTCCGGCGCTTCGCTGCAGGCCACCATCGGGCTGGGCTATGCGGGTGCCCGGGATATCGATCTGACGCAGCTCGCCACGGATGACGCCTTTGGCCGATCGGTCGCGCTGAGCGGAACCCGGCTCGCCGTGGGTGCGCCCGGCGATGACGGGCTGGGCGGCAGCGCCGTGGATTCGGGTGCAGTCTATCTGTTCAGCTTCGCCGATGCCCAGTTCAACAGCGGTATCTTCGAAGGCACGATCGGGTTCGGCTATCAGGTCGGTGCCAAGGACCTGGACATCAATCGCCCTGATACGCAGCTGGAAGCGGGCGATGCATTCGGCACCAGCGTGGCGTTCGACGGATTGAGACTGTTGGTGGGCGCGCCGGGCGATCGGGGGCTAGGCAACAACCTGGCCAATGCGGGTGCCGTCTATAGCATCGCCTTCAACGATGCGGTCTTCAACCTGCCCCAGCTGATCGGCATCATCGGCTCGGGCTATGGCGAGAGCAACGACACCGATATTTCGTTTCTTGGCGCTGCCGACCAGTTCGGGGCGGCGGTATCCGCCTCGGGAGGTCGGCTGGTGGTCGGCGCGCCCGGTGACAGCGGTGCCGACGATTCGGTCGGGGGTTCGGGCAAGGCCTATCTGTTCTCGCTGTCGAACGGCACCTATACCCAGATCGGCGCGATCGGCAGGGGCTATGGCGGCGATCTCGATCTGCCGCTGGGCCAGCTGCAAACCGGCGACGGTTTCGGCAACGCGCTCTCGCTCAACCAGAACCGGCTGGTGGTCGGCGCATCGGGCGACATGGGCGCGGCCAACAAGGATTTCGGGCTCGGCGCGGTCTATCTGTTCGCGTTCACCGGCGGCAATTTCGCCAACCTCTCCTATGCCGGGACATTCGGCCGCGGCTACGGCAGCCCGCAGAACGTATCGGTGCCGGAAGTCTTCCCCAACGACGGCTTCGGCACCGCCGTCTCGCTGACGGCAGAACTGCTCGCCATCGGCGCGCCCGGAGACCGCTCGGCTGACGTCAATGGCACCGATATCGGCGCGGTCTATCTGTTCACCTTCGCCGGTGCCAATTTTGCCGCGCCGACGCTCAAGGGCATATTGGGCAAGGGTTATACCGGCGCGGGCAATTTCGATGTTGCAGCGTTGCAGGATGGCGACCGGTTCGGCAGCAGCGTCTCGCTCGGTGGGTTCAACCCCGATCTGCTGGCGGTCGGTGCACCGGGAGACGATGGCGCCGATGATCTGTCGCCCGATGCGGGCGCGGTTTATCTTTTCCGGTTCGATCCCGGTTTGAACAATCCGGTGCTGGAGGCGACGATCGGCCGCGATTACGGCGGCGGAAAGAATGTCGGGCTGCTCAATCTGGGGCCGGGCGATGCCTTTGGCAGCGCGGTGTCGCTGCGCTTCAATCAGCTCGTGGTCGGGGCTCCCGGGGACGATGGCGGATCGAACAATTTCATCGATTCCGGCGCGGTCTATTCGCTGAAATTCTCGAACACGATCGATTTCAGCGGCCCTGTTCCGGTGTTCAACTATTTCGAATCCGGCAGCCTGATTGGCGTCTATGGCGCGGACTATTCCGGTACCGATCTTCTGGCGATCGGCAATCTGGAGGCGGGCGACCGTTTCGGAAGCTCGGTGTCGCTCGACGGCTTCAACCTGGCCGTCGGCGCCGTTGGCGATGACGGAACCAGCAACGCGCTCGGCGATGCGGGCGCGGTCTATCTGCTGAACTTTGCCGACAGCAATTTCGGATTGCCGACGCTGCTCGGTACGCTCGGCAGCGGCTATATTGGGGGACCAAGCGATTTTTCAGTGGGCGAGCTTGACGGTGCCAACGGCTTTGGCGCTTCGGTTTCGCTGTTGAACAACCGGCTGGCCGTGGGCGCGCCCGGTGACAGCGGGTCTTCCGGCGGCGGTCTCGATCGCGGTGCGGCCTTCCTGTTCGCCTTTGCCGGTGCCGCGCTCGAAAGCCCCACGCTGGAGGCCGTCATCGGCTCGGGCTATATCGGTCCGTCGGCTCTGCCGGTCGTCGGCCTGTTTGACGGCACCCGCTTCGGTTCGGCGATAACGCTCGAATCCAACCGGCTGATCATCGGTGCGGCGGGGGACAGCGGCAATGGCGTCGGTCCATCGGCCGGAGCCGCCTATCTGTTCACCTTCAACGGCCCATTCTTCGCCAACCTCGAGCTCGCCGGGATCATCGGAGGGGCCTATGCCAACGGTCCGACATCTTCGCTCGCCGCGCAGGGCATAAACCGTAACCCGCCCGAGAATATCGGCAATTCCGTCTCGCTGGACGGCCAGCTGCTCGCGATCGGCTCGCCGTTCGACAGTGGCGCATCCGGCCTCACCGCCGCCGCGGGGGCGGTCTATCTGATCAGCTTCTCGAATGCGCCGGGCCTGAACCTCACGGCACCCGTGCTCGAAGGCGTGATCGGGTCGGGCTATACCGGCGGGAAGAACCTCTCGCTGCCAGGTCTGCAGGCCGGCGACAATTTCGGCGCCTCGGTCTCGCTGTCGGGGTCGTTCCTTGCGGTGGGGGCGCCGGGCGATGACGGCGGGCAGGACGATGTCGCCGATGGCGGCGCCGTCTATACCTTCGCCTTCCAGTCCGGGGCCTTCGAAAACCTCTCGTCGTTCAGCACGGTCGGCAACGGATATGGCGGCGTCAACGATCTGGACGTCGCGCTGGAGGCTGGGGACAGATTCGGTTCTGCCGTCGCGATTTCGCTCACCAACCTGCTGGTCGGGGCACCGTTCGACGATGGCCTGGGCAACGCCGTGGGCGATTCGGGCGCGGTCTATCTGTTGCTGCACAGCCCGTTTGTGGGTGCAGGCGGTGTCATCGGCACCATCGGTGCGGGCTATGGCGGTCTCAACAGCCTGAATCTCGGCGCGCTCGATCCCGGCGACAATTTCGGTTCATCGCTGTCGATGGATATCGTCGCGCGGCAGCTCGCTGTCGGTGCGCCGCGCGATGCGGGGGCGGGCAATATCGGTGGCAGCCTCAGCGCCATCGGTGCGGTCTACACCTTCACCTTTGCCGACAGCCAGGCAGGCGGCGTCGCGCAGGTCGGCGTCATCGGTCGCGGCTATACCGGGGCGAATGACGGCGATCCCGGATCGCTCGACAATGGCGACCTTTTCGGCAGCGCCGTTTCCCTCAACGCCGGGCGGCTGGCGATCGGTGCGCCGGGCGATCAGGGCGCGGGCAATCTCTTCCAGTTCGGCGCCGGTGCGGTCTATCTCTACAACTTTGCCAATGCCCAGCTGGCCAGCCCGCTGCAGCGCTCGATCATCGGCAACGGCTATGTCGGCACGCTCAACGGGGCGCAGCAGATCTCGGTGCCGGTGGAAGAAGGCGACAATTTCGGCGCTGCCGTCTCGCTGTTCGGCACCAGCCTAGCCGTCGGCTCGCCAGGGGATGACGGCCCCGCCAACAGCCAGCCGAACAGCGGCGCGGTGCAGTTCTTCCAGTTCAGCGATGCCGCGTTCGGCAGCGGCCGCCTGACCGGCACGATCGGCGCCGACTATCGCGCTTCGGTGGGGCTGGACCTGACGGCTCCTGCCGCGCCATCGTTTGCGCAGCTCGGTGCAGGCGACGGTTTCGGCAATGCGGTTTCGCTCGATGGCGTCCGCCTCGCGATCGGGGCCCGGGGCGATGACGGGTC
>NZ_LSIS01000281.1:2500-5691 GCF_001556365.1 Blastomonas sp. CCH1-A6
GATGAAGGACGTGGCACGCTGCGATAAGCGTGGGGGAGCTGTGAGCAAGCTTTGATCCCGCGATTTCCGAATGGGGAAACCCACCCTCACCATTTCATTTCGCTGCTGGTTCGCCAGTGTCGGAATGAGGTGGATAGGGTATCACCTTGGTGAATAAAATAGCCTTGGTGAAGCGAACCCGGAGAACTGAAACATCTCAGTACCCGGAGGAAAAGACATCAACCGAGATTCCGTTAGTAGTGGCGAGCGAACGCGGACCAGGCCAGTGCCTGATGTTTAGTTAGCAGAACATTCTGGAAAGTTTGACCATAGCGGGTGACAGTCCCGTATGCGAAAGCGAAACATCAGGACTTGAGTAGGGCGGGACACGTGAAATCCTGTCTGAACATGGGGGGACCACCCTCCAAGCCTAAATACTCGTACATGACCGATAGCGAACAAGTACCGTGAGGGAAAGGTGAAAAGCACCCCGATGAGGGGAGTGAAACAGTACCTGAAACCGAATGCTTACAATCAGTTGGAGGGTCCTTGAGGCCTGACAGCGTACCTCTTGTATAATGGGTCAGTGACTTAATCTATCAAGCGAGCTTAAGCCGTTAGGTGTAGGCGCAGCGAAAGCGAGTCTGAACAGGGCGACTGAGTTTGATGGATTAGACCCGAAACCCGGCGATCTAGGCATGACCAGGCTGAAGGTGCGGTAACACGCACTGGAGGGCCGAACCGTTTAATGTTGAAAAATTATCGGATGAGTTGTGTTTAGGGGTGAAAGGCCAATCAAGCCGGGAAATAGCTGGTTCTCCGCGAAATCTATTTAGGTAGAGCGTCGGATGTTTACCTGTGGGGGTAGAGCACTGGATGGGCTAGGGGGTCGCGAGATCTACCAAACCTAACCAAACTCCGAATACCACAGAGTTAGTCCGGCAGACAGACGGCGGGTGCTAAGGTCCGTCGTCAAAAGGGAAACAGCCCTAACCTACAGCTAAGGTCCCCAAATCGTATCTAAGTGGGAAAGCATGTGGGATTTCCAAAACAACCAGGAGGTTGGCTTAGAAGCAGCCATCCTTTAAAGAAAGCGTAACAGCTCACTGGTCTAAATAAGAGATCCTGCGGCGAAAATGTAACGGGGCTCAAGATACGTACCGAAGCTTAGGGTGTGCGCAAGCACGCGGTAGCGGAGCGTTCCGTAAGCCTGTGAAGCGGGAGGGTAACCGACCGTGGAGGTATCGGAAGTGAGAATGCTGACATGAGTAGCGATAAAGAGGGTGAGATGCCCTCTCGCCGAAATCCCAAGGGTTCCTGCTTAAAGCTAATCTGAGCAGGGTGAGCCGGCCCCTAAGACGAGCCCGAAGGGGGTAGTCGATGGGAACCACGTTAATATTCGTGGGCCTGGAGGTGTGTGACGGATGGCGTAAGTTGTCAGGCCTTATTGGATTGGTCTGGCTTCGAAGTTGTCCCAGGAAATAGCCCCTCCGTATAGACCGTACCCTAAACCGACACAGGTGGGATGGTAGAGTATACCAAGGCGCTTGAGAGAAGTGTACTGAAGGAACTCGGCAAATTACCTCCGTAACTTCGGGAGAAGGAGGCCCCACATATGGGCAACCATGTGTGGGGGGCACAAGCCAGGGGGTAGCGACTGTTTAGCAAAAACACAGGACTCTGCTAAGTCGGCTTCAAGACGACGTATAGGGTCTGACGCCTGCCCGGTGCTGGAAGGTTAAGAGGAGGAGTGCAAGCTCTGAATTGAAGCCCCAGTAAACGGCGGCCGTAACTATAACGGTCCTAAGGTAGCGAAATTCCTTGTCGGGTAAGTTCCGACCTGCACGAATGGCGTAACGACTTCCCCACTGTCTCCAGTACATGCTCAGCGAAATTGAATTCTCCGTGAAGATGCGGAGTACCCGCGGTTAGACGGAAAGACCCCGTGCACCTTTACTGCAGCTTCAGAGTGGCATTAGGAAAGAACTGTGTAGCATAGGTGGGAGGCTTTGAAGCGACGGCGCCAGCTGTCGTGGAGCCATAGGTGAAATACCACCCTGTTGTTTTCTGATGTCTAACCACGCACCGTTATCCGGTGCTGGGACCCTCTGTGGCGGGTAGTTTGACTGGGGCGGTCGCCTCCTAAAGAGTAACGGAGGCGCGCGATGGTGAGCTCAGGACGGTTGGAAACCGTCTGTTAGAGTGCAATGGCATAAGCTCGCCTGACTGCGAGACTGACGAGTCGAGCAGAGACGAAAGTCGGTCATAGTGATCCGGTGGTCCCTCGTGGAAGGGCCATCGCTCAACGGATAAAAGGTACGCCGGGGATAACAGGCTGATGATTCCCAAGAGCTCATATCGACGGAATCGTTTGGCACCTCGATGTCGGCTCATCACATCCTGGGGCTGGAGCAGGTCCCAAGGGTTTGGCTGTTCGCCAATTAAAGTGGTACGTGAGCTGGGTTCAGAACGTCGCGAGACAGTTTGGTCCCTATCTGCCGTGGGCGTCGATAATTGAGAGGAGTTGACCCTAGTACGAGAGGACCGGGTTGAACATACCTCTGGTGTACCTGTCATTGCGCCAGCAGTGCAGCAGGGTAGCTATGTATGGACGGGATAACCGCTGAAAGCATCTAAGCGGGAAGCCTCCCTCAAGATAAGTTATCATCGAGTCGTGGAAGACCACCACGTTGATAGGCCGGGTGTGGAAGTGCGGTAACGCATGGAGCTAACCGGTCCTAATTACTCTGTTCGCGCTTGGAAGTCCCACCATCAATGTCAGCATTGGTGACCAGGATGATCTTCAAAGCCGGATGTTCGCCAAAACCTGATCCGAAATGAATGTCGACCCAGCACGGGCATCGATCAAAACCCTCATGCGCACCTGCTTCATTGCTTGGTGGCCATAGCGTCAGTGACCCACCCGATCCCATCTCGAACTCGGCCGTGAAACCTGACTGCGCCGATGGTACTACCGCTTAAGCGTTGGAAGAGTAGGGCGTCGCCAGGCATTGAAGCCGGTGCGCATGACAAAAAACCCATCACAATGTTCAAAACAACCGCCCAAGGGTCAATCCCAGGGCGGTTTTTTGGCCTCTAAGGCCCGCGTCCCTCAAAAGACGCTCATTGGTGGCGCGGGATGGAGCAGCCCGGTAGCTCGTCAGGCTCATAACCTGAAGGTCGCAGGTTCAAATCCTGCTCCCGCAACCAAT
>NZ_LSIS01000282.1:0-2237 GCF_001556365.1 Blastomonas sp. CCH1-A6
CAGCTATACCCGGCTGCAGAACAGCCTCAAGGTCGCCGGGCTCGAGGGCGAGAACCTCGCCAATGTGCAACAGCGCTTGCTCGACCTCTCGGGCCGCTATGGCGTCAACATCGAGGAGCTGGCTCGGCTGTTCGGCAACTCGTCGCAGGCGGCTTCGGAACTCGGTGCCAGCCAAGACCAGCTTATCACGCTGACCGAGGCAACGGCGCAATCGCTCAAGATCACGGGCACGAGCGCGGCGCAGGCGCAGGGGGCTATCCTCGGCCTGACGCAGGCGCTTGCCAGCGGCACGGTGCGCGCCGAGGAGTTCAACCAGATCAACGAAGGCGGCTTGCGCCCGCTGCTGCAGCTTGCGGCCAATACCGAGCAGTTCGGCGGATCGGTCGCCAAGCTGCGCCAAGCCGTGGTGGACGGCAAGGTCAGTAGCGAGCAATTTTTCCAGGCCATTCTCAACGGCTCGGCGGAGCTTGAAGGCAAAGCCAGCAAAGCGACGCTGACGATCGCGGGGGCCTTCGAGTCTCTCAACAGCCAGCTGACGGTGTATGTCGGCGAGGCCAGCAAGACCAGCGGCGCCAGCCAGGCGCTTGCCGCCGGCATCCAGGCGCTTGCCGACAACCTCGACGTCGTGATCCCGGCGGTTGCGGTTCTCTCTGCCGCGCTTGGCGTAGGGTTTGTCACCAACCTCACGCGGACGGCCATCGCAGCGGGCGGTGCCGGCACAGCTCTGCTTGGCGCATTCGGCGGACCGGTCGGGCTTGCGATCACGGCCGTTGCTGTGGGCCTTGGCTATGTGGCGACGGAAGCGGCCAAGACGCAGGCAGAGACCGAGCGCCTTTCGCAGGCCTATGACGACCTGCGCGCCCGACTTGATGCGGCTGCGCAGCGAGCCGGTGAGGCCGCGAGTGGAATAACGCAGGGTGGAAACGCGGCGCAGTCGGCGAACCCCCTCATCATCGGCATTGGCAACGCATACAAGTTTGCTGCAGACCAGGCCGCCCTACTGGCCAAGAACGCAAAGCTGGCAACGCTGGCAGACATTGAACGCGAGCGCACCGCGAACAAGAACCAGCTGGCCAAGCTTGAGGCGGATCAGCGATTGAGCCGACGCGCCGGACAGGCTGTCTCAATCCTCGCCCCGGTGGCAGACTTCATCACTGGCGGCCGAGACCAGCGCTCGCGCAGGCAGAGCGAGCGTGCTGACACGATCCGCACGCTTCGCAATCGCATCAAAGACCTAGACGAGCGAGCCAAGATCGCGGCAGCCCTTCCCGAAGCCGCATTTGAGCCGCCTGCGCCGCCAAAGCCTGCCGGTGCGCCGCCTGCCGCGCGGGTGTCTCGGGCCCGGGGCGCAGTCCCGGCTTCGTCCGCATCGTCCCTCACGCAATCCGACATTGACGGTGCAGCGCGGCAGCTGCGTGATGTCGGCGCGACCCTCACCGATGCGATCCGCCGGGTGGATGATTACGCTCGTCAGCAATTCGATCTTGCAACCGCGGGCAATCAGAACGAGCAGGATCTGACGCGCGCCGCGCTGCAGCTGGCCGAGACGCGCCAAGAGCGCGCCGATCTCGAGGCGCGGCTAATCGACCTGCAGTTCAGCCAGGAACGAGCCGAGCAGGAACTCGTGCTCGCCACCATCGGCAGCAGCGAGACGGCAAAGGAAATCGCCCGCGCTCGCCTTGCTGTGCTCGACGCGCTGCAGAACCAGGCACGCCGCGAGGCAGGCATTGCCAACCAGTCGCCAGGCCAGCGCTTCCTGCGCGACCTTGGGATTTCCGGCGCGAACATCAACGACCAGTTCGAGAGCGTCGCGGTCGATGGCCTGCAGTCGCTCAACGACGGGCTGGTCGATGCGATCGTCAATGCCAAATCGCTCGGCCAAGTGTTCAGCGGCGTGGCCAAGCAGATCGTCGCCGACCTTCTGCGCATCGCAATCCAGCAGGCCGTTATCCGCCCGCTCGCAGAGTCCCTGTTCGGCGGCGGAGGCGGCGGGGGTGGCTTCGGCGGCATCCTCTCGTTCGCCTCGCTGTTCGCAGGCCGCGCGTCTGGCGGCCCGGTGTCTGCTGGACGGCTCTACCGCGTGAACGAGGCGGCGGGCGCGGGCGGCGTCGAGCTGTTCCAGCCCGCGCAGAACGGCAACATCGTCCCGCTCGGGCAGGCGCGCGCGGCGATGAACGGCGGGCAGCAATCCATCTCCGGCACCATCACCATCTCGCTGTCCGAGGATATCGACGGCC
>NZ_LSIS01000028.1:0-32189 GCF_001556365.1 Blastomonas sp. CCH1-A6
CCATGCAGCCCGGTGACCACACCCCAAATTACACCTCATTGACGGACGTGACCCGATAATGCCAGCGCTCTCCCCTCCCACTCACGGCAGCGGCCTTATGCTGCCTCCCGAAATTCCGCTTGAAGCTGACCTTACGTCAAGTGGCATAAGCCGCTTATGGCTGATTCGCTCGACATTGCCGCCGTTACCCGGCTCACCGGTCTTACCGCCCGCGCGCTGCGCTTCTATGAGGCGCGGGGGCTGGTCGAGCCGTTGCGTACCGCCTCGGGGCGGCGGCGTTATGATGCGGCGGCGCTCGAGCGGCTGAACCTCATCCTCTCGCTCAAGAAGGCGGGGCTGACGCTCGCGCAGATCCAGCGGCTGACCGCGCACCGGCGGATCGATCTTCACGGTCTCATCACCGCGCAGCTCGACCATCTGGAGGCCCAAGCGCGCCGCATATCCGAGGCGCAGGCGCTGCTCATTTCCGTCAAGTCACGCATCGATCGCGGCGAGCCCATCGATGCCGAGACCTTCTGCTCGCTGATCCGCACCGAACAACAGGACAGTACGAGCATGTCACAGGACCAATGGAAGGCGGTGACCGACCGCTATTTTACCCCGGAAGAGCGGGCCGAGTGGGGCGAGAAGATGGGCGCGCTGGGCGAGGATTTCGATCAGGACGCTTATGCCGCGCAATGGAAGGCGCTGGGCGATGAGATCAAGGCGGCCATGCCCATGGATCCGGCGGGAGAGGCGGCAGCAGCGTTCGTCCAGCGCTGGTTCGCGCTGCTCAAGCCATTCACCGATGTCGCCACGCCCGCCATGTGGACCGGCACGATGAAGATGTACGACGACATGGCCAACTGGCCGGTCCAGGCCGATCCCGGCTTCGATGCCGAGGTCTGGGCGTTCATCAAGCAGGCGACAGCGGCGCGGATGCTGGCCGGGGACGCGATCGCCCTGCCCATGGCGGAATGAGGAGGAGCGGATAATGAATGCATGGGTGCTGCTGGCGCTGGCCATACTCTGCGAGATTGCAGGCACCAGCCTGCTCAAGGCCTCGCAGGGCTTTGCCAAGCCGCTGTTCGGCATGGCCTCGATGAGCTGTTATGGCCTGTGCTTCTGGCTGCTCGCCTTTGCCTTCACCCGTATTCCGATGGGCATCGCCTATGCGATCTGGTCGGGCGTCGGCGTGGTGGCAGTGGCGGTGATCGGCTGGCTGGTGTTCCGCCAGTCGATCAGCCTCACCCAGGCTGGGTTCATCGTGCTAACGCTGATCGGGACGACGGGCCTGTATCTCACCACGCCCTATGCCGAGGCGGAGAAACAGCAGGGATCGGCAGAGGGCTAGCCTCCGCCCGCCGACAATCGCACCGCGCGTTCACGCAACCGCTCGACAGCGGCGGCGTGAATGCCCGGTGCGCAGCACAGCACCCCGAACGCATTGGCGCGCGGCTTGTTGAAGCGCAGTTCGCCGCCCAGTGCATCGGTGACCCGCGCGCCCGCCTCTTCGGCAATGATCGCCGCGGCACCGATATCCCATTCATAGCCCCAGCGCAGCGTCGCGAGCAGGTCGGCGCGGTCGTCGGCGACCATCGCCATGCGCAGCGCGATGCTGTTCGGCTTTTCCACCACCGTCAGGTCGATATCCGCCTTGGGCAGGCTGTCGGTCGGCACGCGCGATCCGGGAAAATCGGTGCGGCGGCTCGCCTTCAACCTCTTGCCGTTGAGGAACGCGCCGCGTCCGCGTGCGCCGATCCAGTATTCGTTACGCGCCGGGGCGGCCAGCACGCCCATCACGACATGCCCATCCTCGACCAAGGCGACCGAGATCGCCCAGCCGGTGCGCCCACGCACGAAATCGCGGGTGCCATCGATCGGATCGACCAGCCAGATGCGCCCGCAATCGAGCCGGGCGGTGTCGTCCGCCGTCTCTTCGGACAGCCAGCCCGCATCCGGGACCAGCGCGCCCAGCCGCTCGCGCAGGAAGTTGTCGACGGCCAGATCGGTCTCGCTCACCGGCTCGCCGGGCACCTTGTCCCAGACCTGCAGGTCGCCGCCCGCGCGCGCGAATGCGGCCATGGCGATGGTGCTCGCCTCTTCGACGATATGCTTGATCGTGTCGGGAGAAACCTTGGTGCGCGACGCCATGGACCTGCCTTAGCGCGGGTCATGGCGGTTGCAACACCCGTTTAGCGCTCGCGCGTCGCGCTGAAGGTCAGCTCGGGGTTCTTTTCCTGCTGATAGCCGACATCCCAGGCGGAGCGCGCCATGAACACCGGGTTGCCGTCGCGGTCCTTGGCCATGTTGTTCATCGAGATGCGCTTGAATGCTTCCAGCGCCTCGGCCGGGCCGTTCAGCCAGCGCGCGGTATCGAACGGCGCCATTTCGAGCACCGCCTCGACCTTGTACTCGGCCTCGAGCCGGCTGATCAGCACCTCGAGCTGCAGCTGGCCGACCACGCCGACGATCCACTGGCTGCCGATCTCGGGATAGAAGACCTGGATCACGCCCTCTTCGGACAGATCGTCGAGCGCCTTGCGCAGCTGCTTGGTTTTGGTCGGGTCCTTCAATTGGACGCGGCGCAGGATTTCCGGCGCGAAATTGGGCAGGCCCGTGAAGCGCACGTCGTTCTTCTCGGACAATGTATCGCCGACGCGCAGCGTGCCGTGATTGGGAATGCCGATAATGTCGCCGGGCAGCGCCTCGTCGGCGAGCTCGCGGTCCTGCGCGAAGAACAGGATCGGCGAGTGCACCGCGATCGGCTTGCCATGGCCCGAGGGCACCAGCTTCATGCCGCGCCTGAACGTGCCCGAGACCAGCCGCATGAACGCGATGCGGTCGCGGTGCTGCGGGTCCATGTTTGCCTGCACCTTGAAGATGAACCCGGTCACGTCCTTGCGCGTGGGGTCGACCGATTCGGGCTCGGCCGGCTGGCTGCGCGGCGGCGGGGCGTGCGTCGCGATAGCGTCGATCAGCTCCTCGATGCCGAAGCGCTTGAGCGCCGAGCCGAAATAGACCGGGGTGAGGTCGCCATGGCGATAGGCTTCGAGGTCGAAGCTGGCATAGCCGCCCTGGGCGAGCTCAGCTTCCTCGGTCAGCCGTTCGAGCGCCTGCGCGGAAAGCTTGTCGGCCAGCGCCGGATCATCGAGACCGGAAAGCTGCGTGACCGATCCGTCGTATTCGCGCGACGGGCCTTCGGGCTGCATCAGCTGGTTTCGGGCGAAATCGTACACGCCCTCGAACTGGCCGCCCATGCCGACCGGCCAGCTCATCGGGCAGACATCCAGTGCCAGCGCATCGGCGACCTCGTCGAGCAGCTCGAACGGGTCGCGGCCCTCACGATCGACCTTGTTGACGAAGGTGATGATCGGAACCGAGCGCAACCGGCAGACCTCGAACAGCTTGCGCGTCTGCGGCTCGATGCCCTTGGCGGCATCGATCACCATGATCGCGGAATCGACCGCGGTCAGCGTGCGATAGGTGTCTTCGGAGAAATCCTCGTGCCCCGGCGTGTCGAGCAGGTTAAAGGTGATGCCCTGCCGCTCGAAGGTCATCACCGAGGAGGTGACCGAGATGCCGCGCTGCTGCTCGATCTTCATCCAGTCCGACCGCGCACGCCGCGCCGCCCCGCGCGCCTTGACCTCACCCGCCAGATGGATCGCGCCGCCGGTAAGCAGCAGCTTTTCGGTGAGCGTGGTCTTGCCCGCGTCAGGGTGCGAGATGATGGCGAAGGTGCGGCGGTTGAGAGCGGTCATTCTTGGGCCCCTAACGCCGACAGAATGATCTGTCACCCACCAGCAGCGCATTCGCGGATCGCGTTGCGCTCCTGCTTACGCAGCTTTCGTCCCTTGGGCGTGGCAATCTCCAGAAGTCGGGAAGAACCACGATCAATGATGTCGATCCTTACACCCCTTGCTTCATTCCAGCGCCGGACATGCCGAGCATTATTATCGACCATCGAAAACCGACGATCAGTCAGCGGAAAACGCTGAGAAATGCATTCGGCCAATTCGTGGCTTTGCAGACTGGACTGAACATAGAGAACTGGTTGTGCTTGGGAAATCTGCTTCACTTTGCCCTCACGCCCTGCCCATGAGAGAAAGCCTATCAATCCAAAAATGAGCAGTGCCCAGCAAATCATTGCCCATCGCGGTGGCAGCGACGCCTTCATAACGATACCGGTTGTTCCAGCGTCACATCTATCCGCAAACGCTGCTGCGCGTCCGGAGCCAGCGTCATCACGCCGGGCTTGTCGGCAAAATCGCCGGTAAAGCCCAGCGGGTCGGCGATCCCGGCCCAGGGCTCGATGCACAGGAAGCGTGCGCCGGGCTTCTGCCAGATGCCGAGCATCGGCGTGTCGGGAAAATCGATGCGCAGCCGCGGCTGGCCGGGCACGCCATAGGTCAGCGAGCGGCTGGCAAGCTGGTCCCAGATCAGCGCATCGGCCTCGAAATCGGCATGAGCGGGCGCGTAAACCTTGCCCTTGACCGGGCTGGGCTGCGGATCGGGGGCGACGAGGCCGGTCGCAGGACCAAGCCGCCGGATCGGGCCGGGCTCATCGCGGTCGAACACGATCCGGTGATCCTCCGCCGCCCCGCCAAAGGGAAGCGGCCAGGCGAACGCCGGGTGATAGCCGAAGCTGAACGGCATCGGGGTGTCGCCGCGATTGCTGACCGTCGCGGTCATGGCGAGCGTGGTTCCGGTCAGCGCGAAGGCCATATCGAGCCGGAAGTCGAACGGATATTGCGCGCGGCTGGCTCCGTTCGCTTCGAGCCGAAACAGCGCGCTAGCGTCGTCCGCATCGACCAGAGCGAATTCCGAGCGCCGGGCAAAGCCGTGTCGCGCCATGGCGAAACGGCGCTCGCCCAGACGATACTGGTCATCCGCCAGCGCGCCGACGATCGGGAAGAGCAGAGGCGCATGGCCCGACCAGAAGGCCGGGTCGGCATCGGTCATCAGCTCGCGGCCTTCTGCGTCCCTGAGCGACCACAGCTCCGCCCCCAGCGGGTGGATGCTGGCGGTCAGCGCGTCGGAGCGCAGCGTGACCAGGTCAGCCACGCAGCTCCGCCCCGAGCTTGGCCGCCGACTTGACCACCGCATCGGTGATGGCCTTGAGCTCATCGTCGCCGAAGCTCTTGTCCACCGGCTGCAGCGTCACCTCGATCGCGAGCGAGAGCTTGCCCTCGGGCACGCCCTGGCCTGCAAAGCTGTCGAACACGCGCGCGTCGGTGATGTGCTTCTTGTCCGCGCCCTTCACCGCGCGCACGAGATCACCCGCCGCCAGCTTGGCATCTACAAGGAAGGCGAAATCGCGCGTCACCGCCTGCAGCGCAGGCGGCGCATAGGCCTCGCGCATCGCCGAGCCGCGGGCTTTCAGCGGGATCGTGTCGAGGAACAGCTCGGCCACCATCACCGGCCCGTGCACCGGCTTGAAGCCGAACGCGCGCGCGGTTGAGGGGTGCAGCGTGCCGTACGCGGCGAGCACGTTCTTCGGCCCCAGCCGCAGCGTCGCCGCTTGCCCCGGGTGATAGTGATCGCCTGGGCCTGCGGAATCGGGGGCGAAGTCCATCAGCTTGGCCGCCGGGGCTCCTGCGGCATCGAGCAATGCCAGCACCTCGGCCTTCACGTCATGCGCAGTGAAGGCCTGCGCCTTGCCGCTGCGCCAGTCGCGCGGGGTCTTGTCGCCCGCCAACACGATGCCGAGCGTGGTGCGTTCGAGGCTGGTGCCGTCCTCGGCCTTGAAATAGCGACGGCCGAGTTCGAACAGCCGCACCGAGCCCGCGCCACGATCGAGATTGCGCTTGGCAGCCGAGAGCAGACCGGGCAGCAGCGAAGGCCGCATGACCTTCAGGTCCTCGCTGATCGGGTTGGCCAGCACCCAGTCGCCACCGCCGAAGGGGGCTGCTTCCTTGTCCGAGATGAACGACCAGTTGACCGCCTCGTTGAGGCCGCGCGCGGCGGCGAGACGGCGCACGCGCCGCTCCTGAAGCTGCGCGGGGCTGGCGGTCGGCTTGGCCACGCCGGGCAGGCGCGGCAGCGGGGTCGACGGGATCGCGTCGATGCCGGTAATGCGCACCACTTCCTCGACAATGTCGGCCTTGCCCGCGACATCGCGCCGCCAGCTCGGGACGGTGATCGTCCAGGGCGTAGCGCTGCTGTCGATACCGAAGCCCAGCCGCTCCAGTATGGCGCGCTGCTCGTCGGCGGGCACTTCGATTCCGCCCAGCGCCGCGCAATAGGCGGGGTCGTAGGCGACCGTGCGCGGTTTGACCGGCGCGCTGCCCGATCGGGTCACCGGGCTCGCCGTCCCGCCGCAATGCTCGAGCACCAGCCGCGTCGCGATGGCCAGGCCCTGTTCGAGAAACGCCGGATCGACCCCGCGTTCGAACCGCTGGCGCGCGTCGCTGGTCAGCATCAGCTTCTGACCGGTCCGCGCGATATGCTCGGGGTCGAAATAGGCACATTCGATCAGCACGTCGGTGGTGTCGTCGGACACGCCCGAATCCTCGCCGCCCATGATGCCGCCGATATCGTGCACCTGGGCACTATCGGCGATCACGGTCATGCTGGTGTCGAGCGCGTAAGTCTTGCCGTTGAGCGCGAGCACCTCCTCGCCGTCCTTCGCCTTGCGCGCGACCAGCCCGCCCGAAAGCTTCGCCCGGTCATAGACGTGCAGCGGGCGGCCGAGGTCGATCGAGACGAAATTGGTGATATCGACCAGCACCGAGATCGGCTTCTGCCCGATCGCCTTCAGCCGGTCCGCCATCCATTTGGGCGCTGCACCGTTCTTCAGGCCCGAGACGTTCTGCGCATAGAAGGCCGGGCAACCGGCGCTATCGTCGGTGCGCACATCGGGCGCTTCGCCGCTGCCCTTGACCGGATCGACACCGCTGCGATAAACCTCGGACAGCGGCTTCAGCGTACCGATGCCCGATGCGGCGAGATCGCGCGCGATGCCGCGCACGCCCATGCAGTCCTGCTTGTTGGGCGTGACCGAGACCTCGATCACCGGATCGTCGAGCCCGGCATAATCGGCAAAGCTGGTGCCTACCGGCGCGTCCTCGGGCAGCTCGATGATGCCGTCATGGTCCTCGCCGAGCTCGAGCTCGCGATACGAGCACATCATGCCGAAGCTCTCGACATCGCGGATCTTCGCGGGCTTCAGCGTGAAGGCGGGGCCGGGGACATAGGTTCCCGGCGGGCCGAACACGCCGACCAGGCCTTGCCTTGCATTGGGCGCGCCGCACACGACCTGCCAGGGTTCGCCCGAACCGTCATCGACCTTGAGCAGCCGCAGCTTGTCCGCATTGGGATGGGGGCCGGCCTCGAGCACTTTCGCCACGCGGAACGGGCGCAGCGCATCGGCGGGGTTTTCCACGCCTTCGAGCTCGAGCCCGATCGCGGTCAGCCGGTCGGTGATTTCATTGAGGCTCGCATCGGTGTCGAGATGCTCTTTCAGCCAGGAGAGGGTGAACTTCATGCGCCGACTCCTCCGCTCAGCGTGGGGACATCGAGCGACGAGAAGCCGTAATGCTTCAGCCACCTGAGATCGCCATCGAAGAACGCGCGCAGGTCGTCCATGCCGTATTTCAGCATCGCCAGGCGGTCGATGCCGCAGCCGAAGGCAAAGCCCTGCCACTCATCGGGATCGAGCCCGCAATGCTCGATCACCTTCGGGTTGACCATGCCGCTGCCCAGGATCTCCATCCAGCCGCCATTGAGGCCGGTGGGATCGCCACCGATCACGCGCTTGCCCTTTTCGACGGTGAAGCCGACATCGACCTCGGCCGAGGGCTCGGTGAACGGGAAATAGCTCGGGCGCAGGCGCAGCACGATATCATCGCGCTCGAAGAACGCGCGGACGAAGGTCTCCAGCGTCCATTTGAGATGCGCCATGGTAATGCCCTTGTCGATGACCAGGCCTTCGACCTGGTGGAACATCGGCGTGTGCGTCGCGTCCGAATCGCTGCGATAGGTGCGGCCCGGCGCGATGATGCGGATCGGCGGCTTCTGCGCCATCATCGTGCGGATCTGCACCGGAGAGGTATGCGTGCGCAGCAGCATCGGCTCGCCATCGGGGCCGGTATCGGGGAAATAGAAGGTGTCGTGCATCGCGCGCGCCGGATGCGTCTCGGGCATGTTGAGCGCCGTGAAATTGTACCAGCCCGATTCGATCTCGGGGCCGGTCGCCACGGCAAAGCCCAGATCCGCGAAAATCTCGGCCAGCTCGTCCATCACCTGCGCGACCGGGTGCACCGAGCCCTGGGGCGAGGGCGCGACCGGCAGCGTAAGGTCGATGGCTTCGGCGGCGAGCCGTTCGTTGAGCGCCGCGCTTTCCAGCGCGTCCTTGCGCGCGGCGATCGCGGCAGTGACCGCCTCGCGCGCGCCGTTGATGCGCGGGCCCTGTTCCTGGCGCTCTTCGGGGCTCATGCCGCCCAGGGTCTTGAGCAGCCCGGTGATCGCGCCCTGCTTGCCCAAAGCTGCGATGCGGATGTCTTCCAGCGCGGCAAGATCGGCAGTGGCGATGCGCGCCAGATAATCCTGCTGCAATTGTTCAATATCGGCCACGGCCCGGTCTTCCACATATGCGAGAAAAATGTCCGCGAGCCGCTGTCATGCCCCGCTGCACAAATCAAGCCCTGCCGCGCTTTGCCGGCCTTTTCATGCGTGCGCCTGCGGTGCTATCCTGCACCCCGACCGGACACAGAACCGGCGCCATAGGGGACGATGGCCGATGAACCTGATGCTGCTTTTCGCTTCGCTCGCCGCGATCCTGGCGGTCGCGGGCCTGGTCTGGCTGCTCCAGCTGGGCGAGAACCGGATCGGCGATGCCGCGGACGCCGCACGCATCGCCGAGGAGCAGATCGCGGGCTTCGAATCGGGGCCGGTGCTGATGTCGAACGATGGCGAGGCGGCGCTCGTCGAAGGCACCGATGGCCGCGTCGTCATCCTCAAGCGCCATGGCGCGCATTGCGCCGGACGCGTGCTGCCCAAGCCGCTGCGCGCGCACCGTTGCAGCGAGGGCTGGAAAGTCGAAACCGGCGATCCGCGCTTCGGACATGTTTCACTCGCTCTGTCAAAACAGGATGCTGACAGGCTGCTGACAATGATGTAAGCAAGCTTTTGCAATGATTCCAGACCTGCCCAATCCGACCGAGCTTGCCATCCCGGCCTTCGTGCTGCTGATGCTGGTCGAGATCTGGTGGGTGCGCCGCCGCGACCGCAGGGCCTATGAACCGCGCGACACGCTGACCTCGCTCGCCTTGGGGCTGGGCAGCACCGTGGCGGGTGCGCTGACCGGGGGCCTTGCCCTCGCGATCGCTTTCTGGGTGTACCAGTATCGCCTGTTCGACATCGGTTTCGTCTGGTGGGCCTGGCCGATCGCGTTCGTGTTCGACGATTTCGCCTATTACTGGGTGCACCGGCTCGGCCACCGCGTCCGCTGGATGTGGGCGGCGCATGTCATCCATCATTCCAGCCAACATTATAACCTGTCGACCGCGCTCCGGCAGACCTGGACCGGGTTCTTCACGCCGGGGCTGCTGGTCAGCCTGCCGCTGTTCTGGCTGGGGTTCCACCCGCTGATGATCGCCTTTTGCGGCGGCATCAATCTCATCTACCAGTTCTGGATCCATACCGAGGCGGTGAAGCGGATGCCGCGCTGGTTCGAGGCGGTGATGAACACGCCGTCGCACCACCGCGTGCATCACGCGATCAACCCGCGCTATCTCGATTCGAACTATGCCGGGGTGTTCATCGTCTGGGACAAGATGTTCGGCACCTTCGTGCCCGAGCGCGACGACGAGCCAATCCGCTATGGCATCGTCAAGCAGCTGGGCAGCTTCAACCTGCTCTGGGCGGCGTTTCACGAATGGGTGGGCATCGCGCGCGACATGTGGTCGGCGCCGGGGCTCAGCAACAAGCTTGCCTATCTGCTCCGTCCGCCTGGCTGGAGCCATGACAACAGCCGCGAGACCAGCGACAGCATCAAGGCCGCCTGGGCCGCGCGGCAGGGACGGCAGTTGCCATCGCGCGTAACCGGCGATGTCACTCTAGAGCCGGCGGAATAGGCGCATGGCGCGCGGGGGCGACGAGCCGGCTATCACCCTTTTCGAAGGGGCGAGCGTGAGAGGCCAGCAAGCCATGCTCGCCGACTTGTGCGCCCGGATATTCGACAGCTTCGATCCCGATTATCTCGCGCGCCGTCTGCCGCTGCTGGCCGATCCGGTGCTGCACGTCGCGCACGGTGATGATGGCGCGGTCCTGGGCTTCAAGATCGGCTATCGGCGCGGGCCCAGCCTGCTCTATTCCTGGCTCGGCGGCATCGTTCCCGAAGCGCGCGGCCGGGGCATCGCCGCGCGGCTGATGCAGGTCCAGCATGAATGGGCGGCGGCGCAAGGCTACGACTTCGTTGAAACGCGCACCCGCGCCAGCAACAATCGCATGATCATCGTCAATCTGACGGCTGGGTTTCACATTGCCGGGGTCGAGAGCGACGAGGCCGGTCATCTGGTGGTCATCCAGCGGAGGCGATTGAATACCCTGCCGTGATCGGCACCAAGAACGAAAATGGGAGAGAGCATGAGCGAATATGACATCATCGTGATCGGTGGCGGGTCCGCAGGCTGTGCGGTCGCCGGGCGGCTCACGGAAGACCCCTCGCTGTCGGTCTGTCTGATCGAGGCGGGCGGGCGCAACAAGGGCGTGCGGGTAAAGACCCCCGGCTTCATGCCTTTCCTGCCGAAGAACACCAATTGGCAGTTCGAGACTGTGCCGCAGCCGGGGCTCAATGGCCGCACCGGCTATCAGCCGCGCGGCAAGGGGCTGGGCGGCTCCTCGGCGATCAACGCGATGGTCTATATTCGCGGCAACCACTGGGATTACGACAACTGGGAAGCGCTTGGAGCGACCGGGTGGAGCCACAAGGACGTGCTGCCCTGGTTCCGCAAATCGGAAGGCAATGCGCGCTATGGCTCGTCGCACGAATTCGATGCGCATCATGGCGGCGATGGCCCGCTCTCGGTGGTCGACCAGAAATGGGCGAACCCGGGAAGCCACGCCTTTGTCGAGGCGGCACGGCGGCTGCAGCTGCCGCTGAACGACGATTTCAACGGCGCGAAGCAGGAAGGCTTCGGCATCTACCAGACCACGCAGAAGAACGGCGAACGCTGGAGCGCGGCGCGCGCCTATGTCGAGCCGGCGGCGGACCGCGCGAATCTCGACGTGCGCACGCATGCGCTGGTGCGGCGGATCATCGTCGAGAACGGCCGAGCCAAGGGCGTCGAGTTCGAACGCGCTGGAAAAGTGGTGCAGGTGTTCGCGCGCGCCGCTGTGGTGCTCTCTGCCGGCGCGTTCGGATCGCCGCAGATCCTGCAGCTCTCCGGCATCGGCCCGGGCGGCATGCTGAAAGAGCACGGCATCCCGGTGCTGGTCGATCGCGGCGAGGTCGGCGCGAACCTGCAGGATCATATCGATTATGTCTCGGGATTCGCGACCAAATCGACCGACAGTTTCGGCAGCTCGCTCACCGGGGTCACCCGCATGGCGCGCGCGGTGCTGGAGCATCGCCGCAAGCGCACTGGCATCCTCACCACCTGCTGGGCGGAAGCGGGCGGCTTCTGGAAGATGATGCCCGATGCGCCCGCGCCCGATGTGCAGTTCCATTTCGTCCCCGCCGTGCTCGAGGATCATGGTCGCGAGAATGTGAAGGGCCATGGCTTCTCCTGTCATGCCTGCGTGCTGCGCCCCGAAAGCAAGGGCACGGTGACGCTGAACAGCGCCGATCCCGCCGCACCGCCGCGCATCGACCCCAACTTCCTGGCGGACGAACGTGACATGGCAGTGCTGCGCGCAGGGGTGCGCTTCATGCACCGCATCTTTGAGACGCAGCCGATGTCGGATTACGATCCGGTCGATCGTCACCCGGTCGATCTCTACAACGACGCCGCGCTCGACGAGCTGATCCGCAACCGCGCGGACACCGTCTATCACCCGGTCGGTACCTGCCGCATGGGATCGGACGAGGCCAGCGTGGTCGATCCGCGCCTGCGGCTGCGCGGGGTGGACGGGCTCTATGTCGCCGATGCCAGCATCATGCCCAAGATCGTCAGCGGCAACACCAACGCGCCCAGCATCATGATCGGCGAACGCTGCGCGGCGTTCGTCGCCGAGGATGTGAAGGCGAAGCTGCTGGTCGCGGCGTAAGCAACCTTAAAATCCTTCCCCAGCTTGCTGGGGGAGGATTTGGGTTTTGATCCGTTCTGGGGAAAACTCGCGCTTCCGTGGCGCTTCCGGCTCGGGTAACGGAAAGCCGATGAGCGCCTCTTCCGATCCCGCTGCAACGCCGATGATGGCGCAATATCATGCGCTCAAGGCCGAGGCGCCCGATTGCCTGCTGTTCTACAGGATGGGCGATTTCTTCGAGCTTTTCTTCGATGATGCCAAGGCCGCGGCTGCGGTGCTCGATATCGCGCTGACCTCGCGCGGCGCGCATGGCGGCGATCCGGTGCCGATGTGCGGCGTGCCGGTGCACAGCGCGGAGGGCTATCTCGCGCGGCTGATTAAGGCGGGCCACCGCGTCGCCATCGCCGAGCAGACCGAAACGCCCGCCGAGGCCAAGGCGCGCGCCGGATCGAAAGCGCTGGTGCAGCGCGCGATCGTGCGCTTCGTCACCGCCGGCACACTGACCGAAGAGGCGCTGCTCGATTCGCGCAGCGAGAACCGGCTGGTCGCGCTCGCCAGTGCCGAGGGCGGCTATGGCCTGGCGATGTGCGATATCTCGACTGGGCGGTTCGAGCTGATGCAGGCGAGCGCTGCCGATCTTTCCGCCGAGATCGCGCGATTGGCCCCGAGCGAACTCGTCCAATCGGACCGCGCCGACCCGTTCGCCGAGACCGCGATCCTGCGCCCCGGCCATGATTTCTCCAGCCTGGAAGGCGAGCGCCGACTGAAGGCGCATTTCGGCGTCGCGACGCTCGACGGCTTCGGCAGCTTCAGCCGCGCCGAGCTGGCGGCGGCAGGCGGCCTGCTCGCCTATCTCGAGCATGTCTCGCGCGGGCAAATGCCGTTCCTCGCGCCGCCGCGCCGGCACGAGGTCGCGCAGCATATGGCGGTCGATGCCGCCACGCGCGACAGTCTCGAGATCCTGAGTTCGCAGCAGGGCGGGCGGGTCGGTTCGCTGGTCCATGCGATCGACCGCACGGTGACCGGCGCGGGCGCGCGGCTGCTGGCGAGCGATCTCGGCGCGCCGCTGACCGATATTGCTGCGATCCGGGACCGGCTGGCGCTGGTGCAATGGTTCCATGCCGATCCGCTGCTGCGCGAGAGCGTGCGCGAGGCGCTGAAGGCGATCCCCGATCTGGCCCGCGCCCTGGGCCGCGTCGTCGCCGGGCGCGGTTCCCCGCGCGATCTTGGTCAGTTGCGCGATGGCCTGAGTGCGGCGCGGACGTTGCGCGAACGGCTCGGCAAGGCTGCCGACCTGCCCGATCTGCTGAAGCGCCTGCTGCCCGACATGCAGGGCCATGGCGCGCTGGTCGAGCATCTGACGCGCGCCTTGGTCGAGAGCCCACCGACCGAGCGTCAACAGGGCGGCTATATCGCGCGCGGCTATGATGCCGCGCTCGATGCGCTGCGCGATACCTCCGGCAATGCCCGCCGCGCGATCGCCGCGCTTGAAGCCGACTACAAGGCGCAGACCGGGGTGCAGGCGCTCAAGATCCGGCACAATGCGGTGCTCGGCTATTTCATCGAGGTGCCCGCCGCGCGCGCCGATGCGCTGATGAAGGCGGATAGCGGCTTTGCCCATCGCCAGACCATGGCGGGCGCAGTGCGCTTCAATTCGCCCGCGCTTCACGAAGAGGCGATGCGCATCGCGCAGGCGGGAACGCACGCCCAGGCGGCGGAGGAAGCGCATTTCGAAGGTTTGTGCGAGGAAGTCATCGCCGCGCGTGACGGCATCGCGCGCACCGCCGCCGCGATCGCACGCATCGATGTCGCCTGCGGTCATGCGCAGATGGCGGCGGAGGGCGATTATTGCTGCCCGGAACTCACCGAGGCGCCCGAGATCGCGATCGAGGGCGGGCGGCACCCGGTGGTCGAGGCAGCTTTGCGAAAATCCGGCCAAGCGTTCGTCGCCAACGACGCGAACCTGTCCGAACGCGACCGGCTGTGGCTCGTCTCCGGCCCCAACATGGGCGGCAAGTCGACCTTCCTGCGCCAGACCGCGCTCATCGTGCTGCTCGCCCAGGCAGGCGCTTTCGTGCCCGCCCGATCGGCGCGGATCGGCATTGTCGACCGGCTGTTCAGCCGCGTCGGCGCATCGGACAATCTGGCGCGCGGCCGCTCCACCTTCATGGTCGAGATGGTCGAGACCGCCGCGATCCTATCCCAGGCGACCGACCGCTCGTTCGTCATCCTCGACGAGGTCGGGCGCGGCACCTCGACCTATGACGGGCTCGCGCTGGCCTGGGCGATTGCCGAGGCGGTGCATGACAGCAACCGCTGCCGCTGCCTGTTCGCGACGCACTATCACGAGCTGACCCGGCTCGCCGGGCGGCTCGACGCGCTGTCGCTGCACCATGTCCGCGCGCGCGAGTGGAAGGGCGATCTGGTGCTGCTGCACGAGGTCGCCGATGGCCCGGCGGATCGCAGCTATGGCCTCGCCGTCGCCAAGCTGGCGGGCGTTCCGCCGGTGGTGGTCGCGCGCGCGAAATCGGTGCTGGCGAAGCTCGAGGCCGGGCGAGAGGCGACCGGGGGGCTGGCGGCGGGGCTCGACGATCTGCCGCTGTTCGCCGCCGCTGTCGCAAGGGAGCCCGAGGCCAAGGACGAACTGCGCGAGGCGCTCCAGGCGCTCGATGTCGACAATCTGAGCCCGCGCGACGCGCTCGATGCGCTCTATCGGCTTAAGGGTCTGCTCGGCGAAGGTTCGCATTAGGCGTTCATTCGGAGCGAAAATCCGGTTATCCTGCAAGCCGTTACCAGGCAGGGGCGATCATGGCGGGCATCGGGATATTGGCAGTTGCATATGCCCTGGCCGCGCCAGGAACAGCCGAGGCGCGCCTGCCCGATGCGATCACCCTGTGCGATCGGCCGGTGCTCGATCTTCCCGCTGCTGCACTGCCGCTGGCGAGCGAGCGTGCCAGCCGGGCGCGCAGCCTGTTGCGCGGTGGTGATGACGGCGCAGACGCGGCGCTCGAATTGCTGCTCGCCCCTGGCGATCACCCTCCCTCCACTCTCTCGGCGCAGAACGGGGGCAGCAGCGCTGCGCAACTGGCCGAATATTGCCTGGTCGCAGGCGAGGCGATGCGGCGCGCGCGATCGGGCAGCCAGGCGCGCGCACAGGATTTTCTGCGCACCGCCCAGGCGCTGGCCGAGCAGGCGGGCGACCGAGTGCTCGCCGCGCGCGCTGCGTGGGAGGCGGCGCTGGCGCTGGCGGGCGGCGCGCCACCGGCCGCACCGGGCACGCGGCGGCGCTCGGCCGCGTCGGCACCACTGGCGCCTGCACCGCAGGGCTGCGCGCCTGCCGATATCGAGGGACAGAGGCGCAGGCTGGAAGCCGCCTTTGCCTGCGCACTCGACCGCGCAGTGAAGGCCGATGATCCCGCGCTGATTGCTCTGTCGGCGCTGCGGCTGGCGCGGCTGGAAAAGGCGCGCAAGGCCGATATCGCGCCGCGCATCGCGCTGGGGCTGGCGGCGTCGGCGCGGGTCGACAGGCCCGCCGAACGCGCGGCGCTCCACCGCGCGCTCGTGATGCTGGCATGCGATGCGGGGCTGTGTACAACCGATATGGTTCGCGATTCGGTCGAACTCTATGCCGATCTGGCACGTCAGGGCGCGGGCGATGCGGCGACGCTCGCGGCGCTGCAGGGACGGATCGCATTGGCTGAGGGGAAGCGCCAGGCGGCGCATGCCGCGATCCGCCGCGCGATCTTCCTCGAGAGCCAGAAGGCTCTGCCGCAGAACCTGCCGCAATATGCGCTGCTGCTCGCCGATGCCGAGCCCGAGCCCGAGCGCGCGGGCGAGCATGTCATCGCCGCCTATCGCGCGCTGGAACGGGTGCGCCCGGTGCTGATGCCGGTCGATCCGCTGACCGAGGAGAGCCGGTTCGACCTGCTCGTCCGCCCGGTGTTCGAACGCGCGATCGGCACCACGCTCGCGGTGACGGGCAGCGATACCGGCACGCTCGACCAGGCGCAGCGCATCGCCGAGGCCTATCGCAGCGCCGAACTGCAGAACAGCCTGGGCGCGGAATGCGTGCCGCTGCGCAACCCGGTCACCCCTGCCGACCTCAAGCCGGGCGAGGTGCTGCTTTATCCGCTGCTGCTCGAGGACCGGATCGAGCTGCTTTATGCGACCGGCGACGACAGGTCGCGCGGCTATCGCCGGATGCCGCCCGATCGCAGCCGCAATCGCGCCAGCATTGGCGCGCTGGCGCAGCGCATGACCGCCTCGCTCAGCGGCGCGAGCAGCGACTGGGAGGCGGCCTCGCGCGAACTGCATGCCGCGCTGATCGGGCCGATGATGCCGCTGCTCGGGCCGGACGCGACGCTGATCGTCGTGCCCGATGGCCCCTTGCGCCAGATCAGCTTTGCCGCGCTGATGGATGCGCAAGGCACGTTCCTGATGGAGCGGGCGCGGCTCGCGGTCGTGCCTGCGCTCAGCTTTGCCGCGCCCGGCACGCGCGATACCGATCCCGAGATCATCGCCGCCTCGCTGGAAAAGGAACTCGACCTGCCGGTCGGCCGCTTCACCCGGCTGGAAGGCACCGCGTCCGAAGCAGCAATGGCGGCGGGGCGCGATGGCGTGCTGCTCGCCGATTTCGACCGTGCGGACCTCGCGGCGGCGCTCGCGAAGCGTCCGGCGAGCGTGCTGCATCTGGCCACACATGCCGCGTTCAACGGGCGCACCGAACGTTCGTTCGTCGTCGCCAATGGTGAGGCGATCAGCCTGCCCGAGCTGCGCGCGATGCTGAGCGCCAACAGCTTGCGCGGCCAGGGGCTGCAACTGCTGGTGCTGAGCGCCTGCGAGACCGCAGTGGGCGATGACGACCAGGCGATGGGGCTGGCGGGCGCGGCAGTCGAGGCGGGCGCGGCGAGCGCGCTCGCCTCGCTCTGGGAGGTCAGCGATGCGGGCACGGCGGCGCTGATGGAGGCGTTCTACCGGCATTATCGCGCAGGCGAGGGCCGGGCGCGTTCGCTGCAACTCGCGCAGATCGAGCTGGCGCGCGGCAGTGACGGGCAATGGACCGATCCCGGCATCTGGAGCGCGTTCACGTTGGTGGGGAGCTGGCGATGAGGGTCTGGCTTTCCGGATGCGCCGCGCTGGCCCTGGTCTGCATTCCGGCCTTTGCACAGGACGCAGGCGCGCCGCCGACCACGATTACCCCTGACACGCTGCCTCAACTGTCCACCGGCACCACTGCAACCACTGAAGGCGCGGTGACGACGATCGGCGGCGGCGTGCGCGCGGGCGACAATCTGTTCCACAGCTTCACCCGCTTCAACCTCGGCCCCGGCGATATCGCGCGCTGGACCGCCAGCGATGCGCTCACTATCCGCAACGTCATCAATCGGGTCACCGGCGGAGAAACCTCGTTCATTGCAGGCACGATCGACACCAGTGCCATGCCGGGCGCGGATTTCTTCTTCCTCAATCCTGCAGGCATCATGTTCGGGGATGGTGCTGCCATCGATGTCGGCGGCACAGCGCATTTCTCGACCGCGCAGCAACTGGGCTTTGCCGATGGCACGATGCTGGTCTCGGGCACCGCATCGGGCTCGAGCTTCAGCATGGCCGAACCTGCGCGCTTCGGCTTTCTGGGCGGCAATGCGCCAATAACCTTGCGAGCCAGCGCGGGCCCGGGCGATGCGGCGGCGCGCGGTGTCGGTGCCGGGCGCATCGCGCTGTCGGCGAGCGATATCGTCATGGAAAGCAGCAGCCTGTTTGCGGCGCAAGCGAGCCTGCGCGCCGTCGGCCAGAACAGGGGCGCGCTGGATATTGCCGCCGCACCCGACCAGGGCCTGCGCGGCGGGCGGATTTCGCTCAATGACAGCCGCATTCTGCTGCAGGACGATGGCCGCATCGACCTGGTGGCAGGCACGATCACGCTCGATACCTTTAGCGAGATTGGCGTGACCGCGAGCGCGGGCGCGCTGCCCGCCATCAACCTGCGCGCCGATCTTGTCGATCTTGTCAGCGGCGAATTGCGCGTCAGCGGCATCGAGGGCCTGGCCGAGCGCAGCGGCGATATCCGTATCCGGGCCGGGCAGATTGTCGTGCGGCAAGCGGGTGCCATCCGCACCGAAAGCCGGCTGGCGGGCGGCGGCGGCACGATCTTTCTGGAAGGCGACCGGATCGAGATCGACGAAGGCATCGTCACCGCGACCGGTCTGTCCGCGCCGGGGCGCTCGGTCGGCGACATCCAGGTGCGCGGCGGTCTGTTGCGGCTGACCAATACGGGGCTGCTTTCGACCACGCTGTTCCAGGCGCGCGGGGCGTTCATGCCGACCGGCACGACCGGCAACATCCTGATCGATGTCGATCGGCTCGAAATGGCAAGCCAGGGGCTAATCCTCGCCTCGAGCTCGTCGAGCACGGCATCAGGTCCGGGCAGCATCACCATCCGCGCGAACAGCATGGCGGTCGGCATCGGCCTCATCTCGACCAGTACCGACAGTGCGACCGCAGCGGGACCCATCGGCATCACGGTCACGGGCCTGCTGGAGCTGAGCGGGATCGGCGGCATCCAGTCGATCAGCCAGGGGCTGGGCGATGCGGGCGCGATCGCGATCCGGGCGGGCACGCTGCGATTGATCAACAACGGGTTCGGCGGACCCAGCATCTCGTCCGAAACCGAGCTGCCGCGCGCGCAGGAATTCACGCGGCTTGCCGATTATACCGGCAATGCCGGGCGGATACTGATCCAAACTGACAGTCTGGAGATGGACGGGATCACGTCGATCACCACCTCGAGCTCGAGCCTCGGCAATGCCGGGGATATCGTGATCTCGGCGGGGCGGATCGCGCTGTCGGGCGAGGCGGAAATCAGCTCTGCGGCGCGCAAGCTGCTGGTGCCGCCCAGCGCCGAGGATTTCGAGGCCAATCCCGATCTCATTCCCTCGTTGCGAGAACTGCCTGGCCCCGGACGCGCGGGCCGCGTGCTCATTGCAACCACTGGTACCCTGACCATGAACGGCGGGACGATCTCCACCGCGACCGAGGGCCTTGGTGCAGCCGGTGAGGTGACCGTGGTCGCCGACCGCATCATGATGGGCCGGGGTAGCCGCGTCAGCTCGGATGCTGGCGATCTCGCGCCGGGCCAGGCGGGCACGGTGGCGCTCATTGCCCGCCAGATCATGCTCAGCGACGGTGCGGAAGTGACCACCAGCTCGGCCAATGCCACCACGGCGGGCGGCATCGCACTTGCGGCGGAGGAGGAGCTGCTTGTCACCGGTCAGGGCAGTCGTATCGCCAGCACGAACACCGCCAGCAGCGGCGGAGCGGCGGGCAATATCAGCATCGGCGCACCGCGCATCACCTTGGGGCCGGGCGGCACGATCACCACCAGCGCGCTGACCGGCGCTGCCGGGCAGATCGATCTGCTTCTGCCCGAAACCGGGCTGCTCAGGCTAGCAGGCGGTGCGATGCCTGCTGCGATCGCCACCTCGTCGGGACCCGGCACCGGCGGGCGCATCAGCATCAGCCGTCCCTATGCCCTGATCGCCGATGGCGCGCGGATCGAGGCGCTGGGCCAGCAGCGCGGCGCGAACGTGCAGCTTGCAACCGATTTCTTCATCCGTTCGGCCGACAACAGCAACCTGCTGCTGGTCGATGGCGATCTGGTCGTCGACAGCCAGGTCGGCAATGTCAGCAGCGGCATCGACACGCCCGATATCAGCTTCGGCGATGCGGCAGGCGTGCTCGCGGGCCAGTGCCGCGCGGCGCGCAGCAGCGGGTCGGTGAGCCGCCTTGCCATCGATCAGGTCGGCCCGCTCGCGCTCGATGCGCTTGACGTGGCGCCTTCGGGAGCTTGCCGTTGAGCCTGATGCTCGCGCTGGTGCTGCAGGGCGCTGCACCCGCTTGCGCGCCCTCACCCGATGCGGCGGCGAGCGGCATCGTCACCTATTGCGCGGTCGAGGTGCAGGCCGAGCCCGACATCGCCGCGATCGCGACGGCGGACAGCACTGGCCTCGATTTCGGCGGCTTTGTCGTGCGGTACTCAAAGGGCGAGCGGCTCGACGGGGAGTGGGTGCGGCAACAGGCGAGAGCCAACGGACTGGTCGGCGCGCCGGTTCCGCTCGACCGGATCGCAGCGGCGGTGCAGCAGATCAGCCTGGCCTATGTCCGCAACGGCTATGTCAATTCGGGCGTGCTGATCGATCCGATGAGCGATCCGGCGGGCGCATCGCCGCTGGTGCTGCGGCTGGTGGCGGGCAGGTTGAGCGGCGGCGGCGCGACGGTCGAATGGCAGGACGGCAAGCAGCGCGGGCTCAGCGACGCCTATGTGCTGCGCCGCATGCCCTCGGCAGGCGCGATCCCGCTCAACGGCCTTGCGATCGAGCGCGATTTCCGGACCCTGGCGAGCGACAATGCGATCGCCACGGTCAAGGCCGATCTCCAGCCCGGCGCGCGCCCCGGCGAGGCGCGGCTCGCCTTGCTGATCGATCCCGCACCGCGCTTTGCGGTGTCCGCGAGCGTTGCCAACAGCAGGTCTCCGGCGGTCGGAGGCTGGCGCTTCGGCAGCGGTCTGGCCATGCGCAACGCGCTGTTCGCAGGCGACCGTATCGCGTTCGACGCCGGGCTCACGGCGGGTCGCCCCGATGCGCAGGTCGATTATGCCGCCCCGTTCCTCCACCCTGCGCTCCGGATCGAGGCGCGCGGCGGATACAACCGCGCGGCGGTGGTCGATGCGCCCTTGCGTAACCTTCTGATCCGCGCGCGCGACTGGTTCGTCGAAGGCGGCTTCGCGCTGACCGTGTGGCAGCGCCCGCTGAGCCCCGCCGCGCTCGACGGCACGCCCGAGATCAGCGCGCAGTCGGTGACGCTGAGCACCGGCGTGATCCATCGCGAGACGCGCACCTTCCTGCTGGGCGAGCCCTTTTCGTTCAGCCCCGGATCGGTGCGGGGGCTCGCCGAATATTCGGCGCTCCGGCTCGGCATGGAATGGACGCGGCGCAGCTCGGGCACGGTGTGGATCGCGCAGGCGCGCTTCACGCAAGGCATCGAGGGCAGCCGATCGGACATTGTCGGCATCGCCGCACCCTCGCCGCGCTTCCGCAGCTTTTCGGGGCAGATCAGCCATGCGCGGCGGTTGGGCGACAAGGGCTGGGAGCTGCGCGCGCGGCTCGCCGGGCAATATGGCACCGGCATACTCTATGCCGGCGAGCGTTTCGTCGCGGGCGGCAGTGCCACCGTGCGCGGCTATCGCGAGAGCCTGGTGCTCGCCGATCGCGGTGTGATCGGATCGGTCGAGCTGGCGCGGCCGGTGACGATCGGATCGGGTGCGCTTGGCGCCCTGGGGCTGCGCTGGGGCAGCTTCACCCCCTCGGTCTTCGTCGATGGCGCGGTGATGCGCAACGCGACGCGCGCCTTCCAGCCGCAGCCGGGCGAGATCGCGAGCATCGGCGCATCGCTTAGCTGGACGCCCTCGCCCTCGCTCTCGGCGCGGCTGACCTATGGCGCAGCACTGATCGATGCGCCGGTCACCGGCAGCCGCGACGTGCAGGATGACGGGCTGTCGTTCGCGCTGAGCTGGAACCACCGGTTCTGACATTTCAGCCGCTTGACCTTGGCCCGCGCGGCATTACCACACGCGGCCATGAAATTCTTCTCCGACAATGCCGCCGCGGTTCACCCGCGCGTGATGGACGCCATCGCCGCTGCCAACCGGCTCGATTCGCCTTATGACGGCGATGCGCTCAGCCAGGCGCTCGACGACCGGTTCAGCCAGCTGTTCGGCACCCGGGTCAAGGCTTTGTGGGTGGCGACCGGCACGGCGGCCAATGCGCTTGCGCTCTCCGCCCTGTGCCCGCCGCACAAGGGCGTGATCTGCCACCGCATGGCGCATATCGAGCAGGACGAATGTGGCGCGCCGGGCTTCTTCATGCACGGGGCCAAGCTGATCCTGGCCGATGGCGAGGGCGCGAAGCTGAGCGCGGACGAGGTGGCGCGCGTCGCGAGCCAGATCCGTGACGATGTCCACCAGGTTCAGCCTGCCGCCGTATCGATCACCAATGCCAGCGAATATGGCCTGACCTATTCGCCCCGGGAGGTCGCCGCGATCGGCGAGGTCTGCAAGGCGCGCGGGCTCAAGCTGCACATGGACGGCGCGCGCTTCGCCAATGCCATCGCCTCGACCGAGGTGGATCCGGCCGATATCACCTGGCGCGCAGGCGTCGACATGCTGAGCTTCGGCTGCGTCAAGAACGGCGGCATGAACGCCGAGGCGATCATCGTGTTCGACAATTGCCTCGCGCGCGAGCTGCCCTATTTGCGCAAGCGCGCCGGGCAGCTTCAATCCAAGGGGCGGTTCCTTGCTGCCCAGCTGCTGGCGATGCTCGAGGACGACCTGTGGCTCGCCAATGCGCGCGCCGCCAATGCGGGGGCGCAGGCGATTGCAGAGGCGGCGGGCGACCGGCTGCTCTACCCGGTTCAGGCCAACGAAGTGTTCGTGAAGCTGAGCGCGACCGAGGCGGCATCGCTGCGCGCGCAGGGCTTCGAATTCTATGATTGGGGCGAGATGACGGCAGAGGGCGGCGAGGCGCGCTTCGTCACCGCCTGGGATCAGGATGCCGAAACCGTCGCTCCGCTCGCCGCCGCCATCGCCGCGCTCTGATGGCAAGCAGCGCGCCCGCCTCTGCGTCAGACGCTCACGATGAACCGTCGATGCTCTCGGCGCGGGTGCTGGTGCCGTTCCTGCTCGTCTCGCTGATCTGGGGCTCGACCTGGCTGGTGATCAAGGACCAGATTTCCAGCGTTCCGCCGACATGGTCGGTCAGCTATCGCTTTGCGGTGGCGGCGATCGGCATGTTCGCGCTCGCCTGGTGGCGCAAGGCACCGCTGCGGCTCGACCGCCAGGGTCAGCTGATCGCGCTGGCGCTGGGGCTGTTCCAGTTCTCGGCCAATTTCAACTTCGTCTACCGCTCGGAAGCCTATATCACTTCGGGCCTGCTCGCGGTGCTGTTCGCGATGCTGATGGTGCCCAACGCGCTGCTCTCGCGCATCTTCCTCGGTGCGCGGATTGCGGGCGGGTTCATTATCGGCACGGCAGTGGCGCTGGCTGGGATCGCGCTGCTGTTCGTGCAGGAATATCGCGCGATGCCCGCCGATCTGTCGGACGTCATGAAGGGGCTGGGCCTCGCGCTGTGTGCGATCCTGTGCGCCTCGATCGCCAATGTCATGCAATCGGCCGAGCGGGTGAAGGCGATGCCGATCCTCAGCTTGCTCGCCTGGGCGATGCTGTGGGGCGCGCTGGGCAACGCGGTGCTCGGCTGGGCGCTCTATGGCGCGCCGGTGTTCGAAAGCCGCCCCGCCTATCTCGGCGGCATTGTATATCTCGGGCTGATGGGGTCGGTGGTCACCTTCCCGATGTATTTCGCGCTGATCCGCGATATCGGCGCGGCGCGCGCGGCCTATAGCAGCGTGCTGGTGCCGGTGGTGGCGATGGTGCTGTCCACCCTGTTCGAGGGCTATCGCTGGAGCCTGCTCGCCGCTGCCGGCGCTGCGCTCGGCATGATCGGACTGGTCATCGCGATGCGGGCGCGCACCCCGAGGACACCGCGCCTTTCGGGCTGATCGCTCCGGAGCGGATGTGGTTCATGGCGCGCGCCGGTTGATTTGCCGCTGCAATGCCCCGATCCTCGCGCGCGAGAATAAAAATCCTCTGGGAGCGGTGATGCGACTGAAATTCCTCGCCTTTGCGCTGGCGCTGCTGGCCCCGGCAGCGATCGCGCCTGCGGCCGTCAAACCGCCGACGCTCTTCGTCGATGAGCGCAGCACAACGGTTCAAGCTGCCGAGAAGCTCGAGGGCGCTGCCCGCGAGGACGCGCTGCTTCTGGCGCGCATTCCCTCGGCGACCTGGCTCGCTTACGGAACGCCCGAGATCGTCGAGGCCCAGGCCCGCGACGTCACCGAGCGTGCGGCGGCGAAGGGGCAGATTCCGGTGCTGGTGGCGTACAACATCCCCTATCGCGACTGTGCGCTTTATTCGGCGGGCGGCGCGGCGGATGGCGTGGCCTATCTCGCCTGGGTCGCCGGGCTGGCCAGGGGGGTCGGCAACCGTCAGGCGATCATCGTGCTCGAGCCCGATGGCCTCGGCGTCATTCCCTGCCACCGCAATCTGGCGGGCGATCTCGAAGGGTGCCGTCCGGAAGGGCAGGACGAGGCGGCGGCGGCGCGGCGCTACGACCAGCTGCGCGGCGCGGTCGCAATACTGGGCGCGCTTCCACGAGCGCGCGTCTATCTCGACGGCACCGGCAGCAGCTGGCTTGCGCCCGGCGAGATTGCGAGCCGCCTGATCCGCGCCGATGTGGACAAGGTCGCGGGCTTCTTCCTCAACGTTTCCAATTTCGAGAGCGATGCGCGCGTCGTGCCCTATGCGCACTGGGTCAGCAATTGCATCGCGCTGGTGACGCAGGGCGGACTGGACCCGCGGGCCTGCCCCAGCCAGTTCTCGGCCGAACCGTTTGAAAGGCCCGGCAATCGCAGGCAGATCGATGCCGCCTATGACCGGCTGTTCGCCGAGCGAGGCCTGAAGCGCACGCCGAAGTCGCAGAAGCACGCGCTGATCGATACCAGCCGCAACGGCCTGGGTTCGTGGAAGCCGCCGGCCGGGCGCTATCGCGATGCCGAGGTCTGGTGCAACCCGCCGGGCCGGGGGCTGGGACGCCGCCCGACGCTGATCACGCGCGAAGCCTATGTCGATGGCTTTCTGTGGATCAAGGTGCCGGGCGAATCGGACGGAGAGTGCCTGCGCGGCACCGCCGGCCCGATCGATCCCGAGCGCGGGGTGAAAGCACCGGCGGCGGGTCAGTGGTTCGCAAGCCAGGCGCGCGAGCTGATCGAGCGCGCCGAGCCGCCGTTGAAGCGGGAATAACGGATCGATCAGGCGGCCGGGGCAGCGGTGGAGGCGCGCACGAGCAGCTCGTGCGCATGGTCGCGGCGCTGCGGCAGTTCGGGCACCGTCTTGCCGTCGAGCATCGCGATCAGCCGGTCGGCGGCATCCCAGGCCATTTGCGCGACCGGCTGGTTGACCGTGGTCAGCGGCGGCCAGGCGGTGCGCGAGACCTCCGAATTGTCGAACCCGGCGACCGACAGGTCCTGCGGCACCGAGAGGCCCAGTTCTCGTGCCGCCGCGATCGCCGCCACGGCCATGTCGTCATTCTGCGCCAGGACCGCAGTCGGGCGTTTCGCGCTGGCCAGCAGCGTGCGCGCCACCTCATAGCCCACGGCATAGGTGAAATCGCCGGTGACGATCAGATCGTCGTCGATTCCGACACCTGCCTCGGCAAAGGCGCGGCGATAGCCCTCGAGACGGCCGATGCTGGCGGCGTGCGAGGGATCGCCCAGGATGATGCCGATCCGACGATGCCCGAGCGCCAGCAGATGCTGCGCCACCGCATGGCCCGCCGCGCTCTCGTCCATCGCTACCACCAGACCGCGATCGAGATCGCTGTGCGGGGTGATCCGCGCATAAGGCAGGCGCTGGCGTTCGAGCATGTCGAGCAGCAGCGGCTGGTCGCTGGCGGGCGGCGCGAGCAGCACCCCGTCGAGCCCGGCGCGCAGCAGCAGCTTGCCCAGCTCCTCGGGGCGGCTCGCGACATGCGCGAAGGGCAGCACCACCAGCCGGTAGCGGCCATCGTCGAGCCGGCTGAGCGCGCCGTTCTGCAGCTCGACGACATAGCTGGGGCTGGGCCGTTCATAGGTCAGCCCGATCAGGAACGAGCGGCGCGCGATCAGGCTCTGCGCCGCGAGATTGGGGTGATAGTCGAGCGCCTCGGCGGCCTCCTTCACCTTCTGCCGCACGGCGGCGCTGACATGGGGAGCATCGTTGAGCGCGCGCGAGACGGTCTTGGGCGTGACCCCGGCGACCCTTGCGATGTCGACGATCGTGGTTCGCTTTGAAATCGTCCCCTCCAGGCGGTTGGATGGCCCCCCCGGAACTGGGGGAACCGCTGCGACCCAGCTTCTCTTAGCGCCTCTCTTGACTTGTGTCGATGGATAGCGGTAAACGTTGACCGAGAATCGGTAAACGTTGTCAGGCGCATCAACCGCCGACAGGATGGGAGGGATGATGATCGTGCCGCGTGGGGCTGTCCTTGCATTGCGTGCTGTGTCGCTTGCGGCGCTCGCCTGGCCCCTGGCGCTGGGGATCGCGCCGCTTGCCGCCGCTACCGATGCCACCACCGCTGCGGCAGGCGCCAGCGCCGAAGCGCATGCCGAGCTCTGGCCGCAGCGCGAATCGAAGCTGAACCCCGATGCCGAGATTGAACGCCGGATCGACGCGCTGATCGCGGCGATGTCGATCGAGCAGAAGGTCGGGCAGATCATCCAGGCCGATATTGCCAGCGTCAAGCCCGACGACGTCCATCGCTATCATCTGGGCTCCGTGCTCAACGGCGGCAATTCGGACCCCGGCAACCGCTACAACGCGCCCGCCAAGGACTGGCTCGCCGCTGCCGATGCCTTCTACGCCGCGTCGATGAAGCCCAATGGCAAACTGCCGCGCATCCCGATCATCTGGGGCAGCGATGCGGTGCACGGGCACAATAATGTCGTCGGCGCGACGCTGTTTCCGCACAATATCGGCCTGGGCGCCGCGCGGAACCCCGAGCTCGTCCGCAAGATCGGCGAGGCGACCGCGATCGAGATGCGCGTCACCGGGCTCGACTGGACCTTTGCGCCGACGCTGGCGGTAGTGCGCGACGATCGCTGGGGCCGCACCTATGAGGGCTTTGGCGAAAGCCCCGAGATCGCGACCAGCTATGCCGCGCCGCTGATCGAGGGGCTGCAGGGCAAGGTCGGCGACGCCGACTGGCTGCGCGGGCCGCATATCATCGCCACCGCCAAGCATTTCCTGGGTGATGGCGGCACGCATGGCGGCAAGGACCAGGGCGATGCCCAGATGGCCGAAGCACCGCTGCGCGATCTGTTCAGCCCGCCCTATCTCCCCGCGCTCGATGCCGGGGTGCAATCGGTGATGGTCAGCTTCTCGAGCTGGAACGGCGTGAAGATGCACGGCAACCGCTCGCTGCTGACCGATGTGGTCAAGGACCGCTGGAATTTCGACGGCTTCCTGGTCGGTGACTGGAACGGTCATGGCCAGGTCGAAGGGTGCACCGCGACCGATTGCGCAGCGTCTGCCGCGGCCGGGCTCGACATGTACATGGCGCCCGATAGCTGGAAGGAACTCTACCGGACCACGCTGGCACACGCGAAGGATGGGACGCTGCCGCAGGCGCGGCTCGACGATGCGGTGCGCCGCATCCTGCGCGTCAAGCTGCGCGCCGGGCTGTTCGAGGCGGGCAAGCCTTCCGCGCGGCCCTATGGCGGACGGTTCGAGCTGCTGGGCAGCGCCGAGCATCGCGCGCTGGCGCGGCAGGCGGTGCGCGAATCGCTGGTGCTGCTCAAGAATGCGGGCAGCGTCCTGCCGCTCAAGCCCGGCGCGAAGATCCTGGTCGCGGGCGACGGCGCGGACAACCTCACCAAGCAGACGGGCGGCTGGACGCTGAGCTGGCAGGGCACGGGGACGAAGCGCAGCGATTTCCCCAATGCGCAATCGATCTGGGAAGGCATCGACGAGCAGGTCAGGGCCGCAGGCGGCACCGCGACGCTCTCGCGCGATGGCAGCTTTGCGAGCAAGCCCGATGTCGCAATCGTGGTGTTCGGCGAGGAGCCTTATGCCGAGTTCCAGGGCGACCGGCCCGATGTCGGTTTTGACGATGCCAAGGCGCTCGCGCTGCTGCGCAAGCTCAAGGCAGCGGGCATTCCCACCGTCTCGGTCTTCCTTTCGGGCCGGGCGATGTGGGTCAACCCGTTCCTCAACGCCTCGGATGCGTTCGTCGCCGCCTGGCTGCCGGGATCGGAAGGCGGCGGCGTGGCCGACATGCTTTTCGGCAAGGCCGATTTTCGCGGCAAGCTGCCCTATAGCTGGCCGAAGTCGAGCGACCAGACCGCGGTCAATATCGGCGACGCCGGTTACGACCCGCTATTTGCTTACGGCTTCGGCCTGACGCTCGCCGACAAGGGCGATCTCGCCCCGCTGCCCGAGATGCGCGCCAGCGTTGCTGCGGCCGATCCCGGCGTGCTGTTCGCCGCGGGCAAACCGGGCGCGGGCCGCCGGTTGCTGATCGGTCCGCCCGGCGCGCTTTCGACCAATCCCGGCCCCGATCTGATCGAGGTGCGGGCGGCAGACCGCATCGCGCAGGAGGATTCGGTGCGGCTGCGCTGGACCGGCGCCGGACCGGCGGTCGCCGCAATCGTGATGGGTGAGGCGGAAGACCTGTCGCGCCAGTCGAACGGCGAACTCGCGCTCGAAATCGAACTCAGGGTCGATACCCCGCCCACGGCTGATGTCAGCCTGGTCATGGGGTGCGGCGCGCAGTGTGCTGGCGGCTTCCCGCTCGCCCCCATGCTCACTGCCGCCGCGAAGACCGGCAAATGGTCCCGCATCGCGGTGCCGCTGAGCTGCTTTGCGAGGGCCGGGGTCGACATGACCCGGGTCGAAACGCCGCTCAGCCTCGCGACCGCAGGAAAGCTCGAAATTGTCATGTCCTCGGCGAAAATCGTCTCGCCGACCGGACCCGTCATTCAATGCAAATAATATCAGGA
Organism: Blastomonas sp. CCH1-A6; assembly: GCF_001556365.1. Taxonomy (NCBI): domain Bacteria; kingdom Pseudomonadati; phylum Pseudomonadota; class Alphaproteobacteria; order Sphingomonadales; family Blastomonadaceae; genus Blastomonas; species Blastomonas sp. CCH1-A6. The sequence continues at coordinate 28,810 of NZ_LSIS01000028.1, forward strand.
TTAGGGAGGATGTCATGAAGAGGAACCAGTTCGCACGCGCCGCGCTGTTTGCGCTGCTGTCGGCCACGGCGGCGATGCCCGCCTATGCGCAGGATCGTCCCGCCGATGGCGCGGACAGCGACAAGGACGAGATCATCGTCACCGCCAACCGGCGCGAGGAGAATTCGCAGGACGTCTCGGGTGTCGTCCAGTCGCTGGGGGCAGAGCAATTGCGCCAGGACGGCATTGTCGAGCTGCGCCAGCTGCAGCTCGCGGTCCCTGGACTCAGCATCGCCAACCAGGAAGGCAATGTCGAAATCTTCATCCGCGGCGTCGGCTCGGCCAACAATACCGAGCTGGGCGATCCCGGCGCGGCGCCGCATCTCAACGGCACCTATATCCCGCGTCCGCGCGGCCTTGGCCTGATGTTCTACGATCTCGAACGCGTCGAGGTGAACAAGGGGCCGCAGGGCACGCTCTATGGCCGCAACGCGCTCGCGGGCACGCTCAACATCATCACCGCCAAGCCCAGGCTCGGCCAGTTCGGCGGCTATGCCCAGGCGGAGGTCTCGAACCGATCGTCCTATGCGGCCGAAGGCGCGATCAACGTGCCGCTGGGCAGCACCGCGGCGCTGAGGGCTGCGGCCTATTACATCAACCGTGATTACGGCTTCAACAACGTCTCGACCGGTGCGCCGGCCAATACGCTGAAGCCTGCGGGCCTTGAAGAGAATTACGCCGGGCGCCTCTCGTTCCTCTGGGAGCCGAGCGATCGCCTCAGCATCTCGATCGTCGGCGATTACGGCAAGGAAACCGGCACCGGCTATCCCGGCGCGAACATCTTCAGCGCGGTCGCCGCAACGGGCATCCGGCCCGACAAGCTCAACCTCAAGGACGTCGTCTATCGCGGGCTGCAGGGCGACATGACCAACGAGCTATGGGGCGTGCAGGGCAAGATCGCCTATGATTTCGGCACGTTCGGCGCGGAGCTGACCGGCAGCTACCGTTCGGTCGATTTCTACCAGGTCAATGCCTCGAGCGACGGTATCGACTTCCCGGGCCGCGATCTGTCGGCGGTGCAGTACGACAATTTCTCGGGCAATTTCTGGCAGACCAAGTCCAAGAGCCAGGTCTATGAGGCGCGCATCTTCGCCAACGAGGACCAGCCGTTCCGCTGGAATCTGGGCGGCTTCTATTTCAACGAGGACCAGGCGGTCGGCTATCTCGCGCTCGCTGACCGCGGCTATTGCTGCTATTCGGCGACCGAATTCGTGATGCCCGACGTGAAGGGCGAGAGCTTCGCCTTCTATGCTGACGGCACCTATGACGTCGCTGACCGGCTGCGGCTGATCGCGGGCATCCGCTATACCGAAGAGAAGAAGTCGCGCTTCGGCATCGGCGGCAACTGGGCACTCACGCTGGGCGGCGAGGATTTCGCCTGCTGCTTCGCGACGCGCGTCGGCACCGAAGGCTTCCGCCCGGCGCTGCTCGACCGGCCCAATTTCAACGTGTCGAACATCACCACGCCGCGCGGCCAGGCGCAGTTCCTGATCGAGGGCATTGCGCGGCCGGGCCTGCGTGACACGCTGATCGCGCAGATCGGGTCGATCGCCAACGGCACCAACCCCAATGGCACCTGTATCGACCGGCCCGATATCGACAACGGTTTCGTCAACTGCCCGAGGCTCAACCCCTCGAACACCAATGGCGGCTTCAGCTATGCGAACCTGACCATTCCCGGCCAGCAGATCGGCCGCGCCAAGTTCGATTTCATCGACTGGCGCGTGGGCGTGGAGTTCGATATCGATGACGATCACATGCTCTATGCCAAGGTCTCGACCGGGCACAAATCGGGCGGTTTCAACGACAGCTTCAACGGCTCGCCGATTCCGGAGGAATTCCGGCCGGAGGATCTGCTGGTCTACGAGGTCGGCAGCCGCAACGCCTTCGATCTGTTCAACCGCCCGGCGGTGTTCAACCTGACCGGCTTCTATTACGACTATAACAACCAGGTCTTTCAGGACCTGACCTGCATCAATCTCGATACCACCCAGGCGCCGCCGGTGTGCAACGGCTATTCGCTGGTCAACCGCAATATCGGCGCGTCGCGGATCTATGGTGCAGAGGCTGAGCTGCGCTTCAAGCTGCCGGGCAATTTCTCGGTCGATCTGAACGCCGCGTTCCTCGATACCAAGATCACGCGCGGCACCGTGGCCGATGCGCGTGCGCAGGATTTCGGCGCAGGCGGCAATTCGCCGCTGATCAGCCTGGTGGGCAACCGCCTGCCGCTGGCGTCGAAGATCAATATCAGCGCGCGGCTGTCGCAGTCCTTCCAGGCGGGGCCGGGCCGGTTCGACTGGCAGGCGCTGCTCAACTATCGCTCGTCCTATTTCCTCAGCCAGTTCAACGAGGACGATATCGTCTTCCTGAACGGCACGCGGCAGACCGCATTGTCGGCGGGATTCCCCGATCGGCAGAAGGGCTTTTCGACGCTCAACCTCGGCATGGGCTATACGATCAAGAACTTCAGGATCGAGGCCTGGGCGAGCAATTTCCTCGACGAGGAGGTGTCGCAAAAGGCGCTGGTCGGATCGTCGCTCAACATCCGCTTCCTCAACGACGCGCGCAGTTACGGTCTTCGCGTTCGCGTCGACTTCTAGCATAAGGGGGCCACGCCCGGATCGTTCGCCCATCAGGACCGGACGATCCGGAAGGGCGGGCCTGATGCAAGGCGGATGAAGGCAGAGGTTGCAGGAACAGGACATGAGCGGTGGGCGGCTGATATTGTGACCGTGCCCCTTACGCGCCTTTCGCCGGCGTTCCTTCCGCTCTATGCGCTCGCCTATGCCGGCGGCGTGATCGCCTATACGCCCTTCCTGATGCTGGTGCTGCCCGCGCGGGTGACCGAACTGGCCGGCGGCGATGACGTGCGCTGGCTGGGCTATATCGTGTTTGCAGGCGCGCTGTCGGCGAGCCTCGCAGGCATGGCATCGGGCTGGCTGAGCGATGCCACGCGCCGTCGCCGCACCTGGGTTGCGGCCGGGCTGGCCGCAACGGTCCTGCTGCAACTGGCGATCGTCTGGTGCAACACGGTGATGGCGCTGCTTTGGATCGTCGTCGCCTGGCAGATCGCGCTCAACCTGATGCTGACGCCACTGATCGCATGGGCGGGCGATGTGGTGCCCGATGACCGCAAGGGCCTGCTCGGCGGTCTGCTGTCGCTCGCGCCGCCGCTGGGCGCGCTTTCGGCGATGTTGCTGCCGGAAGCGGCGGCACAGGGGCTTGCGGGCCGCACCGCGACCATCGCCGCCATGACATTGGTGCTGGTGCTGCCGCTGCTGCTGTTCGCGCGATCAAAACCCTTTCCGGACGCAGATCGTTCCACCCGCCAGTCCGCCGCG